>JBDKUU010000826.1:0-4111 GCA_039679525.1 Phycisphaerales bacterium
CACGGAATCGGCAAACAGCCTCCGATAGCCGACCAACTGATTGTCGAGCGTCAGCCGCACCCGCTCGCGATAGGCCATAAGCCCCGGATTGACATTCACTGCGATCACGTCGGCCTGGGTCTCGTCCACCGCCCTGGTCACCAACTGGTGGTTCACGCACGTCGCGAACCGGCCTTCCGTGACAACGACCCACCGGTCGCCGTGTGGGACCGGCCCCCCCGTCTGGAATTCGTCGAAGGAACGGACCGAAAGACAACCGCCGGACATCTCGGCACACCAGGCGCGGGGAAGGATCCACTGGGAACTCCGCGGGCTCGTCCAGCCGGCCAGAGGAGTCTTGCCCGCGGCCGTATGGCACCGCCACAAATGATCCATCCCGTCCAGAAGCACCCGGTTCAGCGGGTTCGTGGACAGACCGTACCGGAGCAGACTCATCCTGCCGCCTGCGGCACTATCTTCACGTTCTCGAATGACGATCGCCTGCATAGCCAATCAGATCCGCGTCCCGGTTCTCTGTTCGCCCTGCCGGCGAGGGTCAATTCTTCTCTGCCGGACGGTCGGCGCCGCCTGGCCCGGTTTGTCCGGCCGACGTCAGCAACAGCTTCTTGGGTTTGCTGCTCTTGCGCCCTGTCGACGCGCTTCGCGACCGGTACGTATAGGCCTGACGGTACAGTCCCTGTTCCACGGGAACGTTGCTCAAGACGGCTCCCAGGATTCGGGCCCGAATGCGGGCGAACCGTTCCTTGGCCTCCTTGAGATCCGGCGCCGTCGTCTGACCGGCGAAGCTGACCAGAATGACAGCATCGGTGAGCTTGGCCCAGACCAGGGCATCGGGGAAAGACAGCGTCGGCGGGCTGTCCACGATCAGGTGATCGTACTCGCGAGCCAGCCTCTCCATCTGCTCGGCGGCGGTGGAGGAGGTCAGCAGCTCGTAGGCGTCCCCCTTGTGACGGGGGTTGGCCGCCAGGACGTGCAGGCCGCTCGACGGCAGCACGCAGACGACCCCGCTCGGATCCTCGCCCAACAGAACGTTCTGGAGACCGCTGGTGTTGTTCAGGACATTCAGCATGTGGCCGATGTCGGGCTTCCGCAGATCGCCGTCGATCAGCAGAACCTTCTTGCCGGACTTGGCCAGACTGGTCGCCAGGTTGACAGCGAACGTGGTCTTGCCCTCCCGCATGCCCGGACTGCTGACGACCAGCCTCTTGGGCATTCCCCCGTTGTAGAGGAGCCCCAGGTTGGTGCGAATCGTCTGATAGTCGCCCGCGATCTGCTCGGCGAACAGGGCCGGCTTGATCGTCCGCGAACTCGTCGTGGTCCCGAGAATCGGCAGATCGATCTGGCGAGTGACGTCCGCGGGGGTTTGAAGCGTCTTGTCCACCTTGTCCCGCAGAAACGCCAGACCCATTCCGCATCCGAGAGCGGCGAACACGACCATCGCCGCGTACTTCACTCGCTTGTCGTCTTTCTCCTTCATCTCGGCCAGCGAGGCGATCTGCACGCGAGGCCGGCGATCCCGCTCCATCTCGAACGACTGGAGCCGGCGATTCACCAGCGAGAGCACGTCTTCATCCATCGCCAGCTTGCGCTGCAAGTCCTGGATGTCCAGATTGGTGTTCCCCAGCGTCACCGTCCTGGTTTCCTGCTCGCTGAGAACACCGCGGATCTTCTCGATGCGCGCTTCGATCTGGGTCTGCTGGGCCTTGGCCTGGATCACCCGCTGTTGGGCGGCCTCTTTCAGCTTCTTTTCCAGGCTGGTGTCGAACTCGTCGGCCAGCGTCTTTCGACGCTCTTCCAGTCTCTGCTGGAAGGCCTTCAGCACAGCTTCTTTCTGTGCATACAACGGGTTGGCCGGCAGATGCGTCTGCTTCGCGGCGAGCAACTCCCGCTCCATCTGGACGATGTTCGTGGACAGCTCGTCGACCATGGGATCGGAGTTGATGTGTTCGGTGCGCGCGGTCACGACCTGCTCGGGGGACAGTTCGAGCTTCTCGGTCTTCTCATACACGCCGATGTCGGCCTCCATCCGAATCCGGTCGGCCTCCAACTGCGTCAGTTGCGACTGCAAGGCGGCCTGGCTCTGCAGCTCCACTTCCTGAAGAGGATTGAGCACCGTCGCGCCGTATTGGCTCGCCAGGCTCCGGATCGACTCGCGGGTGGCGAGAATCCGCTTCTGGTATTCGTTGCGCTGGCCTTCCAGAATCGTGATGTTCTGGCTTTCATTGGTCGTGGCGTCGATGCCGTACTGGCCGACGTAGTTGCGAAGGAACGAATTGACGATGGTCCGAGCTTCGTCGAGGTTCTGACTCTTCATCGTCACGAACATCAGTTCGGAGTTCCCGAGGTAGCCCGCCGTGATCTTCTCATCGGCGATGGCCTTGCGGAGGACCTGATCGGGCGGCTCGTTGGCGTCTTTGGGCATGATCCTCGCAAGGAGCTTCTCGATCCGGCTCGTGGGCTTGCCGCTGAAGAACGCGAGATTCCGTCTGGCCAGGTCGTCCACGACCTTCTGAAGCCGCTTTTCGTCGTTCATCAACAGCATGGCCTGGGTGTTGACGAACTGACCGTAGTTGGCCATCTCGTCGGGCACGACCTCGCCCAACACACCGGTGACCACAGGCTTGACCTGTACCAGACCCTGCACGATATAGATCGGCTCGACGAGGAACCACACCGCAGGCAGTCCCGCAGCGATGATCAGCAGCGCCACGGCCAGAACGATGGGCCATCGCCTGCGCATACTCTCCATCAGGTTCGACGTCGGTGGGGTTTCCTGGACCTCAGCCGGCGGCTCGTAGACGATCGGCTTCTGCTCGATCACCTGATCCAGATACTTCTCCAGGTTGTTCATAGATCTGTTCTCCCACTTATTAAGGGTCTGGTACGTGTTGAGGTTGTCGCCGGGAGACAATGGCCGGCTCGACTTGGACCGGCGGCGTGGTCAGCCGGGTCAGGACCCACAGCTCCCCCACCACCATCGCCAGCGCTAGAGGCATCATGGCGTAACCGCCGTAATCATGAAACCCCTGTCTCCATTCCTCGTCCTTGATCATCGTGAAAGCCACGCTTGTCACCGCGAGTCTGAGCGTATTGCACAGCAGGGCAATCGGCAGGCTGGAGACCAGAATGCCCCCCTTGGCCCACCATTCCCGGCGAGTCAACAGCACCACCAGGCCGCTGATCACGAAGAACGCCGTGATCATTCGCAGACCGTTGCACGCCTCCGCCACGGCCACGCTGGTGTTTCCGATATGGATGACGTTGCCGTCCCGCAGAACGCTCCAACCCGCCAATTCCAGGCAGAAGACGGCCGAACCCGTCGCCCACTGCTGCAGCGGCACCGTCAACGACTGTTGGACGCTGTTGGGCCACGGAAGCATCAGGCACAAGAACAGCAGCACCCCCGACAACTTCCAGAGATACCGCCAGCCCATCATCAACAACACCAGCGCCGCGACCGCCAGCACCAGAGACAGCCGCTCGGCGGACTGATACATATAGAACAATCCCGCCATGCGGATCGCTTGCGCAGAAAGAACCGCAGCGGTTCCCCAGAGAATCGCCGGCCGAAGCCGGACCGACGCAATCTCCTGGCGGCGAGACCAAATCGCGTAGACCGCCAGAAAGGGAACCAGCATTCCTGAAGAGTATTCATCACTGCCCATCCAGACGCCCTCGAGGTCGAGGACGGTGGGCCAGTACGACCAAAGCAGAACGGCGAGAACGACGAAACCCACCAGGAGCGATCTCGTCTGGCCGGGCGTAAGACGCAGCCACTCGGCCAGTCGCCCCAGAAGCCCGTCGGCGACCGGCGTCCGCGCCGAGGACGCATCCCCGCGGGCGTCAGGACATTCGGAATCCTGCGAGGCCATCGTCTGCCCCACGATCCGGCTCTGATCCGGAACCCTCGTCAGAGAGTCCAGGATCGAATTGCGAACCTGGCAGCCGCGGCCCACGACGGCCCCCGCCCACAACGCGCTTCTCACCATCGCGCTGTTCTCGCCCAGGACAGCGTCGCGTCCAATCATTGCCGGACCTACCACGACAGCACCCTCCAGAACCCGGGCATGGTCGCCGATCAGAACCGGTCCGCAGATCCGGGCGCCGGGAT
>JBDKUU010000827.1:0-5339 GCA_039679525.1 Phycisphaerales bacterium
GTTTCTTGCGTCTTCATGGATATCCTCTTGCGATTCTCGTTTCGATTCGTTCGTCAGAATTGTCACGCGGCAAGAGCGATGAGCCTCAACGGGCCCTTGAGCCCGCGCCCAAGGAAACGGCCCTCGCTTCGGCCTTCATTGCGGCCGAGAACAACGAACGAAAATACGATACTCGCAGTCAACACAATTGCACTTCCGTGAATTTCGGTTTCGGCGTGGGGCAGCCGGGGCCCCAACGCACCGTTACGCGTTGGGTTTCTCAGCTCCTGATGATCTCCGTCCCGATGCCCTTGGCGGTGTAGATCTCCAGCAGGAGCGAGTGGGCGATCCTGCCGTCGATGATATGCGCCTTCTTGACTCCGGCCTCCAGGGCGATCATGCAGGCCTCCACCTTGGGGAACATGGCGTCGGTGATGATGCCGGCGTCGATCATCTCCTGGATCTGGATGTGGTCGAGACTGGAGACGCGGCTCTCCGGGTCGTTCATGTCCCGGCGGATGCCGTGCGTGTCGCTGACCATGACCAGCTTCTCGGCGACCATGGCCGCGGCCACCTTGCCGGCGGCGGTGTCGGCGTTGACGTTCAGCTTGCCGCCGTTCTTGTCCATCGCGGTCGAGGAGATGACGGGGATGGTGCCGTCGGCGCAGAGCGTGCCGAGCAGCTTGGCGTTGACTTCCGTGACCTTGCCCACCAGGCCCAGGTCGATCTTGCGGCCGTCCTCGCCGGGCAGGCGAAGCATTTCCGCCGTCAGGACGCAACTGCTCAGCGTGTGCAGGCCCATCGTCTTGCAGCCGAGCTCTTCGAGCGTCTTGCAGATCGGCTCGTTGACCGTCCGCACGAGCGTGTGCTCGACGATGTTCAGCGTCCGCTGGTCCGTGTAGCGGCGGCCCTGGACCCAGACGGGCTCCATGCCCGCCTCGTTCATGGCGCGGGTGATGGCCTTGCCGCCTCCGTGGACGATGATCAGCCGCATACCCACGGTCGACATGAAGGCGACGTCGTGCAGCAGACTCCGCTGGGCGGCGGGGTCGTCGAGGACGCTGCCGCCGAGCTTGACCACGACGATGCGGTCGCGGAAGCTGCGAATGTAGTTCATCGCCTCGATCAAGGCATCCGCTTTTGCAATGGCTTCTTGCACCGAAGTACTCCTAGGAATCCCAATAAAAACAAACCGCGAAGCATAGCACGCCGGGCCGGCCGCGTCAAGGAGAATACGATAGATTTTAATAGGACTATAGGACGTATGGGACGAATAGGACCGATAGGACTCGTCCCATGCGTCCTATCCGTCCTATGAGTCCCATAGTCCTATTTGACGCCAGGCGCGCGCGCTGCGTTTAGACCAGTCCTTCCGGCGTCGACTGGCCGTGGAACTGGCTCGGATTCAGGAATATCTCGCCGCGGACCTCCTCGATGATGAGCTGCGCGATGTGCATGCCAGGCCGCAGGACGATGGGCTGGGGCCCGAGGTTGATCATTTCGAGCGTCAGAGACCCGACCCAGCCGGGATGGACGGTCGGGGCGGTGAAGTGGACCATCAGGCCGCACCGGGCCCGGCTGCTCTTGCCCTCGATCCGGGCCGCCAGGTGCGGCGTGCCCTTGTTCGTCGACAGTTCGACGCGTTCTAGCGTGCGGCCCAGGATGAACTGGTGCGGCTTGAGCACGTAGGGCTTGTCCTCCGTCAGGAAGTGCCTCTGCGAGTGGCCGGCGATCGCCTCGGAGACCGCCCCCCGCTCGGCGACGTCGAAGTGCCGCGGCCCGGCCTGGGGAACCGCGATCTCATGATAGAGCCGCAGGTCCACCGCATGCGTGTCGTAGGGACAGTACTCCCCCGCCGCCGGCCGCCGGGGCAGAGGCTCCGGCTCGATCACCAGCCGCCCCTCGTCCAGGGCTTTTTGAATCTCGATGTTCGATAGAATCACGCTTTTGTCCGTCCGTCAGAACTCGTTCTTCGCATCGGGCGCCGGCTGCCCGGCCCCGCCTGCCCATACTATACCCCCCCGCCGATCCCTGTGCCAGAGCCGCCCGGGCAGGCATTTCGCTTGGATCTCCGCGACCAAAGGCTTATGATATAGGATAGAGGCACAGGAGGCCGCCGAATCGACGATCGACGGCAAATCGGGAAGTGACGGATGGCGGAGACCACAGCGATGAGAAGGCGACTGGCGATTGTCTTGATCAGTCTCGCGGCGAGCGCAGGCACAGTCCTCGGGGACGGCGGTATGTTCTTTCGACGGGCTTCGTATAAGGCCGCCGACGTGTTCCAGCCGACGCAGAAAGTCTATATCCGCTGGGACGGCTCGCAGGAGAAACTGCTGATCCAGACAAAGTATGAAGGTCCGGCGGAAGAGATGGTCTGGATCGTCCCGGTGCCGTCGGAACCGGATGTGCAGACGGGCGACGAGGGTGTTTTTGAGAAGCTCTCCGAGAAAACCAGTTGGCCGGACATCGCTTGCTCCGATTTCCCTTGGCCGGAGTCCTTCGATGTCGATCCGCCGATCTGGACCCAGGTTAGCTTTGGCGGCGGGAGTCCTTCCGTCGTGCAGTGGCGTCGCAAGATCGGCGACTATGACGTGGTGTTGCTCCGCCCCGTCGGAGGCCAGGACGTCATAGCATGGCTCAACGCCAACGATTTCGCCATTCCGGCGGCCATTCACCCGGTTTTGGAGGACTACGTTCGTGAAGGATGGTGGATGGTGGTCTCCAGGATTCACCCCGACGCGATGACGGACATCACACGAGAGAAGCTGGCGAAAGGGACACTGCACCCGCTCGAACTGACGTTCCCATCCACAGACTGCGTGTACCCCATGCGTTTGACGAGCATGGCCGCCGGACCGGTGGAGGAACTCATCTACATTGAGGGCGCCACGCACTTCGAGCCGCGGACCTTGTCCGGCGGCGACTGGCGGATCGACCTATTCGGTGGCCCGCTCCACCAGGTTCCCCAGCACTACTATCAGTCCGATGTCGACCAGGCCATCGCGAGCCGCGAGGGCCGGACGAAAACCAGACACGTGCCGCATCTGACCAAGCTCAGGAGAGTCTTCCAACCTGACGAGATGACACGGGATCTCGTCTTCGCCCCCATGGACTATTCCAAGTGGCTGGACAGCAACGACCCGCTGCTGATCGGCCAAGCCGCCACGCATTACGGACGCCGCCGCGACCCCAATGGCGTTCCCCACCTCCTCAAAGCGCTTTCCTCCGGCATTCTCAAACAGGTCGAGCCTTCGGCAAGCGATTACCAGAAAGACTGGGCGTCGCCCGCCTCGCGAATCCTCAAGTCCCTCGACGAGTGGAGTGGATATTGGGTAATCAACTCGGGTACCCCGGCAGAATACTATTCGCCTGTCGCCGATCACGTCTTCAGTTGCATCTGGGCTCTCGGCGAAATCGCGGTGGAACATCCGATCGGCGACCGGGCCGAGGAACTGCTCCTGCAGTGCGCCCTGCACGACAATCAGTTGGTGCGAATGGAAGCCTATGTCGCCCTCATGAAGCTGGGCTCTTTGAAGGCCGGACCGATTCTTCGGGATCGACTTGCCTACATCCCCGAATGGGGCCCGGCGATCACCGACTGGAATTCGAACTTCATGATCATGGCCGGCGAAATGAACACGGTCGCCGACTGGATCGCGCAGTGGGGAACCGACGAACAGAAGGACGCCCTGGCCCAGGCCTTGTCCGTCCCCCTGTCGAGACTCTGCGGTGCGTCTGTGTACAGCCATCTGAGCCCCGAGCAGTACCGCGATAATCGCGGAGACTGGTTCGAGTGGGTCGTGTGGCGAGCGGCTTGTGCCCGCCGGACGGGGCTCATTGTCCCGCTGCAGGAACTGCACGCCCGCCTGGTCTCCAGCACCTGGACGGATGCCGCGCGGCGGTTCATTCTAAGGGCCGAGGCAGCATGCGGCTCGCAGGAAGCGATCAACGCCGTGGTCGATCAACTCGCTGCCGATGAGGCCGACACCCTTGCCAGCGGACAGGGTCCCGCTCCGGGAGGCATGGCTTCGCTGGATGCGTTCTACGTCCCCGCCTCGAACACCACCACGCCGAAGAGCCTGCGGGTTCGGATCCTCCAGAAGTACTGGCTGCGGCACAATCTCTATCCGATGCCGTCGGAGGCCAGCGACACGGTTCTTCGATTCGCCTTGTCTGAGTGGAAATTCAACGATTGGTATGCCCTGTTTCTCCTGGCGGGAATCAAACACCCCGGAGATTCAGACAGGGCAAGGCTCATGCAGATATGGGACCGCGGCGATCCGCTGCTGCAATTAGCGGCCATCGATGTCCTCTATGTCTGGGAGGACTCCGGGACGCTCCTGGCGTTGTACGAAGTCGCCGGCTCCGACGAGTTGAGATCGGAGATCGCCTGGGCGCTGGCCGAATCGGGGTCCGTCCAGGGCGCCCATATCGTGGAGGAACAGGCTGTTGCGACCTGGAACGCGACGTGGCTGAACTGCGGCAGAGTCTTCCTGATGAGGACCATGGAAGACACCGGCGTGGGCGACCCGAGCTTTGCGGACGCCGCGAGGAAGGCGGAAGCGATGAACGCCTATTTCCGGCCGGAATGGGAGGACCTTGGCGAAGAGCGTCTGGAAGCTCTCAAAAGACTTTGCGACAACAGCACGATCCATCCGGGTCTGAGAGTCGCGTTGCTCGCGAGGAACTACAAGGAAGTGGCTCTCAAGACGGCCAACTACAGCGAAACGGATTGGGGCCGACCGCTGCTCAGGAAGGCGGTTCGAGAATTGCTCGAGGCTCATCCGAAGTCGTCCGTCGTAAATGCGCTGGCAACCACGACGAACAGCTTCTTCCCCATCACGGTGGATATCCCCGTCGTGGTGAATGCCTGCGGCGATTCCGATTCCGACGAGTTCCGGAGGGCTCTGCTGATCGATTTGTTCGCCGCCGGCAAAGTGTACAATCTGCCGGTGATCGAGGGACTGCTCCGCGAGGTCTGGCCGCAACGATACACCCGGACGGAGGGACAATCGATTCTGTTCCGGGAGCCCGGAGACCTGGCCGCATCGCTGGATTACTACTGCCGGCATGCCATAATGGGCGCCTCCGCACGCGGTGGGACCGTGTCTTACCCCACGGAACTCAAGCTGAAATCGATCGTGGAGGACGATTCCCTGCCGGCGGGCTACCGGGCGTTTCTCCTGGTGTACTGGCCTACGGCTCCCTACTACATCCAGAGAGAATTCGCCGAACAATTGCTCCAGGCGGACATGCCCGACTTCCTCAAGGAGGCCCTGGCCCACCGACTCGCATTCGATTGGTCGCAGGTATGACGCCGCACTGGAGCCGAGCACAATCGAATCGGGATGGGATTG
>JBDKUU010000828.1:0-2088 GCA_039679525.1 Phycisphaerales bacterium
GAGAGGGAGAGACATGGATATGTAGTTGCATTGAAGGTCTCTCCGCGTTTTAAGATCAGCGGGGAGATTCATGGCATGGCGCCATGGCCGAAGGAAAGGGAGTTGTCAATGGATCTGACATTGGGCAAGGTGATCTCTCGATGGACGGACAGTACGTTGCTCAGCGAACGACTGGGCATCACGGAACACACGGTCGAGATTCTGCGTCGGGCGTTCAAAGCGGGCGACCATTCCTTTCGGCATCAAGTGCGGATGAGGATGGAGAACAAGCTGTACGGTGCGACGCATCTACTGTTCGAACTTCGCAAGGAAGACTGCCCGCTGACTTTGCCGAAGATGCACAAATCCCTGGCTCTTCAACCCTACGAGAGTTGGGATGCGGTCCCGGAGCCGATCAAAGCCTCGATCGCCCGGGAGTTCAGCGAACAATACTGGGGCAAGCCTCAGTGGTTGGAGTTGGGGTGGCGTCTATGGATCGGGACGCTCGATGGGGAGCTGGCCATTCTTTCCTGGACCAGAGAGAAGCATCGATGTGAGGATTTCTTCTTTCCGCTGTCCGATGATTGCGCCGTCATCTGGCAGACGATCACCGTGCCCGCGTTTCGAGGCCGGGGATTGTGTCCCGTCGTCTTTCGGCGGCTGGCGATCGATCTGTTCACGAGAGGCTTTTCCCGCGTGTACCTCAACTGCAGAAACTACAATACATCGTCCAAGCGGGCGATCCAAAAGGCGGGTTTCAAGTACATCGGCCAGGGCTTCGTCAGAAAGGGCACCGGCCAGGGCGTCTGGTATCCCGTCGTCAAGCCGTTTACGTTGGGGTGACGAGTCCATCGCATGACGTACGCCAAACGCGGCCCCGTAGTACGCGTGGTTTACCTGTTGATCTCGTGCCTGTGGTACGCGCTCACCGGGTTCGGACGTCTGTTTGCCGGCAGAACCCTCGTCCTGTGCTACCATGGCGTCACGCCCGAGCAGGCGGGGCGTTTCAGGAGCCAGATGGCGAGACTGGGACGTCCCGAGACTCGGGACGCGAATTCGAATGCCCGCCCCCCTCGCTGGGGACACGGCCCGATCGTTCGGCTCACTTTCGACGACGCGTTTGAGAACCTCCTGCAGAATGTCCTGCCGGTCCTTCGGGAATTCGGATTCCCTGCGACGGTGTTCGCCGTGCCCGGGAATCTGGGGCGGACGCCGCAGTGGAGGATCTCGGCCGATCATCCTGAATACAGAGAGCGTCTCATGACTGCCGAGCAGATCAGGCAGTTGCCCGGCATGAACGTGGTCGTGGGCTCCCACACTCAGACCCATCCGGCCCTCTCGGAGTTGTCCGTCGAGCAGATTCGATGGGAGCTGACGGAGTCGAAGAAGAGCCTGGAGGCGATCGTCGGTCGGCCGGTCGCCGACCTGGCCCTTCCGCACGGGGCGTTCAACGACGACGTGATCCGGATCGCCCGCGAAGCCGGCTACCGCCGGGTATACACGCTGCAGCCGCGAATGGTCGGCCCGAACGAGGAGGAAGGTCTGGTCGGGCGGTTCTCGATGTCGCCGAACGTTTGGCCTGTCGAGTTCCGTCTGACGTGCGCCGGAGCGTACAGTTGGCTGGGCCCGTGGCGGAGGCTCGTGAGGACGATCCGCCGGCGGACCGGCCGGTGACATCGGGCTCGAGGAGAGAGCAGTGAACTCAGCGCTGAGACACATGGACCGGGCCGAGTGGCAGGCAACCGCCCGCCGGTTCCTCGACTACAACTATCGCCAGATGTGGGAGTTCGGCGTCGCATGCGCCGAGCGGATCGGCGCCGTCAGCGAACACGTGGCCGTCGAGGATGGCGGCGAGATCGTGGGGCTGGCCGACGTTCGAATCAAGCGCATCCCGGGATTGGGAACGGGAATCGCCTACGTCAACGGCGGACCGCTCGTACGCCGGGGCGACGGTCGGGACTCCGATCGGTTGTCGCGGAGCATGAAGGCTCTGATCGAGGAATACGCGAACCGCCGGGGCATGGTCCTGCGCGTCATGGCGCCGGTCGACGGCGGGCCTTGGAACGACGCACAGAGAGTCGTCTTGTCCGACGCGGGATTCGCTTCGTC
>JBDKUU010000829.1:0-10602 GCA_039679525.1 Phycisphaerales bacterium
GGAATGGCCCCTGCGGAGCCACGGATTGAAGAGGGATGGGCCGCGCCGATATTCACCGCCCGCCCCTCAAGGCTCCTGAGAACAGGACCTGAAGGACGCATCCGTCGAGTCTTGTGCAGCATTTGCGAACCCCTGAGGCAACGCGGCTGAGGTTATGATGGACAACGTCGTCAAACCGTGCTGGTCGTCGAGCAGAGACGGGAGCGTCCGCGGACAACAGCGGGGCGCCCGATGGGAGACAAGGGCCGCTGCGATGCGGCTCATCGCCGCACTGGCCGTCGCGTTTGCGGTGGCCGGCTGCGGGGATCACGTCCGAGAGCCGTCCGCGTATGAACTGGCGCAATTCGGAGCTGCGACGCCGACAGGTCCTTCCATCGATATGGAGCAGATTACGCAGGCCATGATCCCCAGAGGACCCTATCGAGTCGTCCCCGGCGATACGCTGCAACTGGAGATGCTGAGCGTGCTCGACCCTCAGTCGTTGCGAGACGTCGCGGCCGCCGGCGTGCAGGAGTTCAGGTGTCGGGTGGACGACCGCGGCGCGATCCTGCTGCCCATTGTGGGCCGTCTCACCGTGATCGGCATGTCGTTGACGGAGATCGAGGCGAGCGTCGTGGCGGCCTATTGTCCGAAGTATGTCAGGACGCCTTTTCCCGTTCACGCGACCGTGTCGGAGTATGAGTCGCGCCGCGTCTCGATTCTCGGAGCGGTGGTCAAGCCCGGAATCTACTCGCTGCGCCACGACGAGATGTCGCTCGTGGCCTTGCTGATGCAGGCGGGCGGCGTCACGGAGAAGGGCGCCGCGCTGATCCGGATCACGCACGAGGGGGCATTCGGCACAGAGTGGATTGGGAACCTGGGTTCCGTCACGGCGGCAGCCTATCCCGGCGGCTCGTACCGCCCCGCGGGGGTGCAGCGTCTGGCGGCCGGGGGGCCCGCCGGCCTTCCTGTGAGAGAGGGCCCCACGACGGTGGTGCTGCCGGTGAAGGGATTGAACATTCCGTTCGTCGACGTGGCGCTCGAGGAAGGGGACAGCGTTGTGGTGGAGTGGCCCCAGGAGCAGTTCATTTCCGTCGTAGGGCTGGTCAATCGGCCCGGCAACTTCCCCTATCCTCCGATGGCCCGCTATACGCTCATCCACGCCATCGGTTTCGCAGGGGGGCTGGATCTTGTCGCCGATCCTCGTTACGTCAGCGTGTACCGCCTGCGGTCCGACGGCGCGATCGTCAGCGTGGCGGTTCAGCTTGTGAATCCCAAGGCCGACAAGGATCTTACGGACGCGCTGGCCCTTCCCCTCAGTCCCGGCGACATCGTCTCCGTGGAACATACGCCGCGGACCCGTGCGAACGTTTTCTTCGAGCGAACCTTCCGAGCCAACCTGGGTTTGTACCTCAATCCGGACGACGTCTGGCGAAATGATTGAGAACAGAGAACCATCCCGTGGAGTCCCGTTTCGACGCGCCCTCGCGGGCCGCTTGTCGGATGCGGAGCCGCCGCATCGAGCCGGCTCGTCGACCTTGCCGGCGTCGTCGCCCGTGAGCGACGGTCTTCTTCTGGTCGTGTGGCGGAATCGCTGGTTCATGATGGCCAGCGTGGTGGCCGCGATGGTTGTGGGCGTGATCTACGTTCGATCGGCCACCCCGATCTACACGAGCACGGCCAGACTCTATCTGGATTACGCAGGCCTTCGCATCGCGAACTCTTTCGAGCCGGGAAACGTGCCCAAGACGGACAAGTATCTGAATACGCAGGCCGGCCTCATCTGCTCGCGGCCGATTCTGAGCCTGGCCGTCGAGTCGCTGTCGTCCCAACGACTGCGGACGTTCCTCGACGTGGAAATGCCCGCCGCGCACGTGAAACAGAATCTGAACGTGAACGTGGGCGCCAAAGACGAGATCATCTCGGTTTCATTCCGCTGTCCCTATCCTGACGAAGCGGCCGCGGTCGTGAACAGCATCGTCCACGCGTACATGACGTCCCGCTCGGAGCGGGGTCAGCGGAATTTCGCTCAACTGCTGAAGTTCCTGCAGGACAACATGGACAGCGCCCGCCGGGAACTCGATCGCAAGCAGCAGGAAGTGACCGACTACCAGCGGAACGGCATGCCTCTGTCTTTGGGTTCCGCCCAGGGCGGAGCCATCGTGCAGCGGTACATGGGACTCCAGGCGGAATACACGCAGGCTCAGATCCGGAGAATGCAGGCCCAGACCCTGCGGCAGGCCGTTCAGATACTGGCCGGCGATCCCGCGGCGTTGAGACAATACGCCCGCTCCAGCGGGAATCTGGGTTCGTCGATGGGCATGGAGGCGGAAACGACGCCCCTGGAGAGCCGGATCGTCGATCTCGCCATGCAGAGAGAGAGCATCTCCGGGACCGCCAGCCCCGATCATCCGGTCGTCGCCGGACTGACCAGCGAGCTGGCGTGGGCTCAGACCCGGCTCGACGGGGTGGACGAGCGGTTCGTCAAGGCCATGCGGATGGCGGTCGAGCGGCAGTATGCGGACGCCAACGAATATGAAGAACACCTCGTCGCCTTGTGTCGTGAAGAGGGGCAGCGCGTGGTCCTGCTCAACGCCGAGCTCGAGCAGTATCAGAGGCTGCAATCGGAGGTCGAAGCGTTGCGCGCCCACTACCAGGGCCTGGACGACGAGATTCGCGAGCTCAGCAAGGTTATGGGCGAAGACGTGGACCAATTGCGCATGGAGATTCTGGAGCCCGCCAGTCCGCCGCAGACGCCCTCCGAACCGCAGAAGGACAGGGTCTTGGCGCTGGCTCTGGTGCTCGGACTGTTGTTGGGCGGCGGCATTTCCCTGGCGAGGGATCAACTGGACCAGACGATTCGCTCCGCGGAGGAGATCCCCGGCCTGCTCAAGCTGCCTGTCCTCGGCACGGTGCCCGCCATGTCCCGCCGTCAGGAGATTCCGGAGCGGGGCCGGTCCATCCTCCTGCGTCCGGACTCTCCGGAAGCGGAGGCGTTCCGCACCGTGCGGACCGCCGTGTTCTTCGGCGCGCCGCAGGAACGGGTCAAGACCATTCTGATCACCTCTCCCGCCCCCGGAGATGGGAAGTCGACGCTGACCAGCAACCTGGCGATCGCCATGGCCATCGCCGGCCAGAAGATCCTGGTTCTGGACGCGGACTTTCGCAGGCCGATGCAGCACACGATCTTCGGGGTGGACCACCGCCAGCGGTGCCTGCGCAATGTCCTTGCGGGCAAGATGACGCTTCGCGCCGCGATTCAGGCCACGGGCGATCGAGGACCCCATCTGTTGACTTTCGGACAGGGCGGCTCCAACCCGGCCGAGGTGCTGGGCAGCCGGCAATTCGCCCTCGTTCTGGAGCGGCTGGGCAGGGTGTACGACCGAATCCTGATCGACGCCCCGCCCGTCACCGTGGTGGCGGATGCTCAGATCGTCAGTACCCTCAGCGATGTCACGGTCGTCGTTCTGAAGGCGGGAAAGTCCACGCGGCGGGCCAGTTGCCACACGGTGGCCGCGTTGCAGAGCGTCGGGGCGAGAATCCTGGGTGTGGTGATCAACGAGACGCACAGAAGCGGCGATCGCTACAGCTACCACTATCGCCAGTACTACCGCAGCACGGATGGGGAGCCTCGCAACGGCAAGAGAACTCCCATGCCGAACGAACCGGTGGCCGGCTCGGCCTCCAAGTAGAAATCGAACGATGAATGGGCAACTCGCATGATTGCGCCAGGGCATTCCAGTCTGGACCTTGAACGCCGCATTGCTGCGGCGATTTCGTTCGTCCGCAAACAGGGACGATTCGTGGACGTTCATTGTCATTGCCTTCCCGCTCTCGACGACGGACCCGGATCGCTTGAAGAATCCCTCGAGCTGTGCAGGGCTCTCGTGGAGGACAATGTCGGCCTGGTCGTGGCGACTCCCCACCAGCTTGGCCGCTACGAGACCCGCACGGACGGCAAACGCATAAGCGATGGCGTGCGGTGCATCAATCGTGAACTGTCCGCAAGAGGATTGGACCTGGTCGTGCTTCCCGGCGCCGAGGTCCGCCTGGACGAGAGAATCTGCACTCTCCTGGCCGGCGGCGAGATCCTGACGCTGGCCGACAGGCGGCGGCATATTCTCCTGGAACTGCCGAGCGACGTGTTCATCGATGTCGAGCCGTTGCTGTGTGCGATGGCCGCTCGGAACGTGACGGCGGTTTTGGCGCACCCGGAGAGGAATCTGCCGCTGCTGAGGCATCTGGACGTCGTGTCCCAATGGCGCGCTTGCGGGCTGCGTCTGCAGGTGACGGCCGCCAGCATCGTGGGAGGATTCGGGGGACAGGCCGAAGCGGCTGCCTGGGAACTGCTGGCTCGGGGCTGGGTGGACGTCGTCGCCAGCGACGCGCACGACGTCGACATGGGCCGTCCTCGCATGAGAGACGCGTGTGCGAGGATGGCGGATGAGCTCGACCACCGGACGGCCTGCCGGCTCTGTATCGCGAATCCTCTGCGAGTCGTCAGTGGACAGGAACTCGTTCCTGTGCGTTTTCGCATGAGTCAGGAGGCTCGATGATGTGGTCTGGATCGGATGTGTGGGAAGAATACAGGGAGCAGGATCCGTTCGATCTTGCGATCGAATGGCTGCTCGTGGGACTGCTGGCGTTCATGCCGCTGGCGTTTGGAGCGGTGGACGCATGGAGCGAGGAAATCGTGATCGCGTTGGCCGCCGCCATCGCGTTGTGTTTCTGCGTGCGTGCCGCTGTGCGGGGGCGCTGCCCCGTGACTTGGACTTGGGCCTACGTTCCCATCGGGGTGTTCGTCCTTCTGGCGGCCGGGCAGTTGCCGACGCTGCCCAATTCGTTCGTCCGGCTCATTTCTCCCCATACCGTTCAACAGAAGATGGAACTTTTCCGGGATCTGCATGGAGCGGAACAGTCCCTCGATGGCGTGGCGCTCAGCTTTTATCCGCACATGACGGCCCATGACCTGCGGCTCGTTCTCGCCGTAGCCGCCGTCTTCGTCGTGGTTGTGAACACCTTTCGGCGGCCCGATCAGATCCGGCGGCTCTTGCGGGCCATCGTGGTCGTCGGGGCGGGGGTTGCGCTGCTGGCCTTGGGGCAGGATCTCGTGGGCAACGGCATGATCTACTGGTGCGTCCGCAGCCCGCATGGAACCTCGCTCTCGGGGCCTTTCGTGAACCACAGTCATTACGCCCAGTTCATGAATCTTTCGATGGGCGCGGCGCTGGGACTTCTGTGCCTGGAGGTCCATCGGGTCTTCGGCCATTGCCGACTGACGCCTGTGGCCGTGGCGGACTACCTCAGCTCCCGCGACGGAAGACTGCTGTGGGGTCTCGTGGGAGTCCTCGTTTTGGGGACCGCGACGGTGTTCGCGTCATTGAGCCGCGGTGGAATCGTCAGTCTGCTGATTGCGGGCGCCTTCACCGTCGTGGTCCTCGGCTCGCGGAAGTCGCTTCGTGGATCGGGGTGGGTGATCGTCCTCCTGGCATTGGGCGCGTTCATCTGCGTTCTCTACATCGGTTTCGACACGGTCTACGATCGGCTGGGCACGCTCAGCGATCTGAATCGGGCCGAAGGAGGTCGCCGGCAGATTCTCCGAGACATTGCCGTTGCCTGGACGCGATTCCCGCTGCTGGGCACCGGCCTGGGAACGCACGAGATGGTCTATCCCATGTTCGACCGTTCGACGGCGGTGACGCTGGCGTCCCATGCGGAGAACGAATACGCGCAAGCCGCCGAAGAGACGGGGGCGGTCGGTTTCCTGGCCCTCTTGGCTGTGGGGATTGGAGTCTGGGTCAGCTACGTGCGAGCCGTGCGATTGACGCGGACGCCGCTCCAGTCGGCGGCCTACGGTCTCGGCTTCGGCCTGTCGGCGGTTCTGATCCACAGTCTGAGCGATTTCGGGCAGCACGTCCCCGCCAACGCATTCCTGTCGGCGATCTTCTGCGCGTTGTTGATCCGCTTGTCACGTTTCGGCCGGAAGGAGGCGGAGGATTCCATTGAGGAACCCGATGTTCGCACGGTTCGCCATGGATGGGCGCTGGTCGTCGTTGTATGTGCCGTGTCGATCTGGAGCGTCGCGTGCGCCGACCAGACGCGCCGGGGAGAAGGGGCGTGGGCGAAGGCCTTCGGAATCGAGCGGGGCCTGGCGGAGAGAGGATGGCAAGGCAGCGACGCGGAGTACGTCGAACTGCTCACCAACGCGGTCGAAGCGCAACAGCACGATCCGGACAACGTCAAGTACCGCTATTGGCTGAGCGTCTATCGGTGGCGCGCCATCAGCCGCACCGCCGATCCGAATGCCGCACAGATCCTTCTAACGTCGCAGGAGATGGAGTTCATCCATCGGATCATCGGGGAGTTGAAGGACGCGATCCCGTTGTGTCCGGTGTACGGCCCCCCGTGGTCCGTGATGGGACAATTGGAGAGATTCACCTGTGGTCAGGCGGAAGAAGGCGCCCGGCACATATCGCGGGGGCGACAGTTGGCGCCCTGTGATGCGACAGTCTGCTACGTGGCGGGCATGCTCCTGATGGAGCAGGGGGATGTAGATGCCGCGTGCGGGCAGTGGAGGCGGGCGGTGGAGCTGGATGGAGGGCTGTTTCATGAGATCGCATCCCGGCTGGTGAAGGAGTGCGATCGGCCTGATGTCGCGCTCGATATGGCTGCGGACAACATTCACCGGCTCGGCGCGATCGCCGACATTCTCGAAAACGCGGCTGAAGACTCGAAGCTCGTGGGCGACACGCGGAGCCGGCTCGTAACCCTGCTCGAACAGAAGTACGCACGTTCTGATACGCCTCCCGGCGTGCTGGCCTGGCTGGCGCGGGTGTACGGCGCCCAGGGCAGGGTACCCGACGCGATCGTGTGCTACCGCCGTGCTCTGAATCAGGAGTATGGCCGGGTGGAATGGCGATGCGACCTGGCGAGATTGCTCTCGGAGACGGGCGAAGTGAAGGAAGCTCTCCAGGAGGCCAGGACCTGCCTGCAAGCCAAGCCCGCGGATCCGGCGATCAACCGATTGGTCAATCGCCTGATTCGGGTTCGGGACGGCGGTCCCCTGGGACAGGCGATGCAGACGCCCTAGCGGCAATGGGTGTCGCGGTCGGCGACAGTGAACTAAGGATGTGGGATGGTCCACGTGTCTTCGGCGTCTGGCGACGTAGGGTCGAGGGGGGGCTGCAACCCACGGGAACGGAGTCTGCGCGAGGTTTTCATGACAAGTGCCTTTGGTTCCATGCGAATCGGCCTGATCGTCTTGTGTACGGAGGCGTGGCTCGCGTCCTGTGCAGAAGCCTCCGAGCCGTTGGCGCGGCCGACGTTCCACTGCATCGGTCTCTACTGGCAGCCGCCGGAAGGGGCTGCGGACAACCCGTGCACGGTGCGGTATCGTCCGAAAGTCGCTCCCCAATGGAAAGAGGCGACGCCCCTGTGGTTCGACAACAGCCAGCATCCGGGTCTCGACGCGTTGAGCCGCCAGTACAGAGGAAGCATCGTGAATCTCCTGCCCGCCGTGGAATACGAGATCGTCCTGACGGTGGAGAACACGGGGACTCGGAGGAGTCTCCTGGCGACAACCTGGTCCGAGGAGTTTCCGGTTCGCTCCATCGTGTCCCTGGACGGCGGCACGTACAATTCCACCCTGCACATCACCCAGGGCGGCTCCGCGCGGGATGGGTACGTCGTGTACACCCCGCCGAAAGGCCGCGAAGCGGTCATCGACGTCGCCAACCAAATGGACTGCTGCATTCAAGTAGTCGCTTCCTACGTTATCTTGCGCGGACTGACGTGCAAGGGAGCCCGCCGACACGGCATCGTGCTGGGGGATGTCTCCGACGTAGCTATCGAGCGATGCGACGTCAGCGGATGGGGGCGCATCGGGTCCAACGGGTTCGGCGTGAATCTGGACAGCGCCATCTATTCGGAGTCGCGGGATCTGGAGCGGATCGTGGTTCAGCGTTGCCGGCTGCACCATCCGCGGTCGAACGCCAGCGCATGGACCCAGGGCGGGCATCCGCTGGGCCCGCACGCGATCTACTGGAAAGGCTCCAGGGGGTGGCACGTGATTCGGTACAACGAAATGGACTCCGACGAAGAGCACTGTCTCAACGACATCATGGGGGAGCAGCGGAACTTCAGCTTCGAAGGCTTCCCAAATCGCGACACGGACATCTACTGCAACCGCCTGGCCAATTGCCGGGACGACGCCATCGAATCCGAGGGCGCGAACATGAACGTCCGTATCTGGGGCAACTCCATCGACAGCTTCTACATGGCCATCGGAGCCGCCACCACGTCTCTGGGACCCCAGTACATCTGGCGAAATCTGTCGGGCTTCTCTCGACGCGGGCCGGTCGGAACGGACAACTTCTATCGCGGCGGAGCGTTCCTTAAATTGGGGACGTCGGATCGGCAGTACACCCTGGGGCGGGTGTTCGTGTTTCACAACACGATTCTCCAGCCGCCGGCCCCGTGGACGTTTCCCAAGGGGGACTTCGCCGGGTGCGAGTCCGGCGTAAACATAACCGGCGACCGCGCATACCAGAGCAACGTTCTATGCCGCAACAACATCCTGCACGTGAACAACTACACGAGAGGGCAGGACAGCGTCAGGGATCACTCGGGAGACCCGAGCAACAGCTACGATTTCGATCTCTGTAATGGGTTCGTCGTTGCGGGAGGCGAACAGCACGGGATCCATCTGAAGCCGGATGAGACGCCGCAATACGACGCGGAGAATGCCGCCGGCCAGTATGCCCTCGCGGTGGGGGCCCCCGGCTACGACGCGGCGGAGCGTCTCCCCAACTTCAACGACCAATTCACCGGCGAGGGGCCGGACATCGGGGCGTGCGAGCATGGAGCTGCGGCCCTGCCGGTGGGCGTTGAGGCCGATTGGACGGCGTGGCTGAGGCAGTGGGAACAGGCGAATTGAGGATCGATGCGGATGACGATGACTGCGCCGACAACTGAGCGGGACGGGCAGAAGCTCCGGACGGCTGGGTGCATAAGGAGCTTGCTGGCCGCTCTCGAAGAGAACCAGATTCGCTATTGCCACTGGAAGAGCAATACAGCCATCGAGCAGATCCTGGCCGGAGAGACGGATCTCGACCTGCTGGTTGCCCGGGCGTGCGAGCCGCGGTTCCGGGAAATCCTGCGGACTCTCGGGTTTGTGCAGGTCGTCTCGCGGATCTCGGCCTGGCATCCGGCGATCGAGCATCACTACGCCTACGACCCGGATTCCGGGCGGATCATTCACGTTCACCTGCATCTCAGTCTGATCCTGGGACATGATCTGTTGAAGGACTATCATCTCCCTTTGGAGCAGGACTATCTGCGGTCGACGCATCTCCGGCACGGGTTGCGGGTCCCTCAGGTGGAGTTCGAGTTGATCGTGTTTGTCATACGGATGGTCTTGAAGCGGCGTCTGCTCCCCATGCTCGTCGCCAGTCCGGGCCGGGCATGCAAAGCGATTCTGAGCCGAAGGCTCCCGCCGCTCTCTGCCGTCGACGCATTGGATCTGAGGCGGCTCGAGGCTGAGTGCGAATGGCAGGAGGTCGCCAGGCTGCTCGATCGGCACTTTCGAGGGCTGTCTCTCGATGAATTCAGGTCTCTGGTGAGAGGGTTCAAAGGATGCTTGTCGAGGGATTCTTGTGGCCCCGCCTGGCGGCATCTGTGCCGCGTCGTCAGGCCGTATCGAATGCGGGGGCCCGTTCGCACCTGTGTGCTGGCGATCCACAGAAGGCTCTTGATGATGTTCTGCGCGGTTGTGACGAGACTGCACTTGGGACATCCTCTGAGAAAGAGGCTTCGCCGCGGATGCGTGCTCGCCGTCGTGGGGGGCGACGGGGCCGGCAAGACCACCAACATCGCTGCGATGAAGTCGTGGCTGCAGCGATTCGTCGCCGTCGCATCGCTGCACTTGGGAAGACCCCGCAAGGGGGCCCTCTGGTACCTGGCCATGATTCCGTTGCATTCTCTCAAAATGCTGAGGATTCTGCCGGAGAGGTTCTGTTCATCCGTGTCGTACCTGCTCATCGCTCGATGCCGGCGTCGGGTGTGCCGCAGGGCGCAGAGGCTCCGACGCCGGGGAATGATGGTGTTGCTGGATCGCGTACCGATGCCGGGAATTCGCAGCATGGATTGTCCGCGGATTCGGCAGCTCGCCGGCGATACGGGCCTCTACCGACTCATGGCGAACCTGGAGGAGCGATACTATCGCCAGATGAAATGCGCCGACATGGTGATCGTGCTGCGGCTGGATCCCCGGATCGCTCGGCAGAGGCGGCCAAACGACGACGGGCAGGCTCTCAACGCACGTTCCGGCGAGATCTGGGACGCCTCGTGGACCTCGGGGAGAATCCGCGTCGTGGACGCGTCGAAACCGATCGGGGACGTGCAGCGGAGGATGCGGGAGGTGGCCTGGGAATGCGCGGGCAGACTCCCGCTGGTCGGCGAACTCATCGGCGTCGCCGGGAGCGGCAAATCGACGGTCGCCGCGCTGCTGGCGACGGGAACTTTCGACGTAACGAGCCAATTGTCCTGGAGGCAGAACATCCCCCTGTGGCTGAGGGTGTTGACGCATCGTCTTCCCGAGGTCATCTGCCAGGTCGCAAAGGGAGT
>JBDKUU010000830.1:0-18452 GCA_039679525.1 Phycisphaerales bacterium
TTGTCGGTCACAAAGACCAAGCCACGGGACTTCGCCTGCGCCGCCAGCAGCAGGTCAATCGGACCGATGGGCCTTTTCCCTGCCTCCACCAGCGACCGCAGACGTCCATATTCCGCCGCCGCTGATCGATCGAAGTCCAGAATCACAAACGGAAAGAGGAATTCCTGCAGGGCTGCCCGATTGCGCTCGCGATCTCGGCTGTGGAGAACTCCATACTCCAATTCGGCAAGCGTGATCGCGGAGACAGCGATCTCCTCCGGCGGTTTCGATTGAACCATCTTCATCGCCGCCGGCGATTTCCCTTTGATGATGAATACGCAAATGTCAGTGTCGAGCAGGTAATTCATCGCGTGACGGCTCCGTGCAGATTCTTGCCCTTGTGCAGGATCCGACGGCAATCTCATGCAGCGATCATTCTTGCAGCGGGTCTGGTTCTCCTCGCGTGTCGCTCTTGGCCGTGCTCGGGTCCTTGTCGCCCAGCAGCAGTAAGTACCTGGATGCGAAATAGAAGGGAATCGGCGCGATCAGAATCATGAATACAACGCCGATGCCGCGGCCCGCATGACTGCCGATCAAATGGGTCAATCCGCCCACGGGAAGCCACAATATCCCCAGCACAAGCCCGAACGCGCACCACCGGCACAGCACCTTGAAGCCGGTCCACCACAGGTAAACGAATCGAAGCGGCCACTCCATGCTCGTCTTCTCTGAGTTCATCTCTCGACCTTTCGAGTCACTCCCAATAGCCGATTCTCACCCACTCGCGACCGCAATCTTCGCACGACCGACCGGCAAGATCAAGCCGAAAGGGGGAGAGGTCTCGCGGCAGTGCATCCCCAAAGCCCCTGGCGGACTGATAGCGACGCCCATTCCGTCGACGACACGGCGGCACAAACATAGGCCCGAAACGGGGCCGATGGGCGAGTTCACCGCTTTGGGGCCTCCAGCACAAAGGGAGCTACGCACGCCTTCGGGCGGGAGTTTCGCCGACGCGCCATGTTGGAGACCTCAAGTGGCACAAGTGTGCGAAGTACACTCCCCCCTTCGCGCCCTTCGCACTACAATCCGTCGGAACATTGTTCTTGATGCATGATTCTCACACGGAGCCACAAAGCCACGAAGTTGGCGAAGCTCGCTCATTTCTCCATTCCTCTCTGTGGCTTCGTGGCTTTATGTGAGTACGTCCGTGGGGTGCGGCCGAAGGCCGCGATGGGATAAAGATCGCCAGTTTTGCGTGGGCGCAGGCGGCTGGATGCTGTACAATGCGGTCTGGTCGCTAGGGGTGGCCCTGTATGGGCCTGAGAAAACACCCTCCGAACCTGATCAGGATAACCGCCTGGAACGCGATGGTCGCGGCAGAAGTCGCCGCGATTCGCCGCACCGGGCCGATATGCCTGCGTAGGAAAGCGATGACAACCGAGTGTTGATGTCTCGACGAATCGCTTCCCCCCGCAGGAGCGATTTTTTTATTGGCAGAGGAGTTCCAGCCATGACGACGCAACTGACAGATGCCCGAGCCGGGATTATCACAGACGCCATGCGGCAGGTCGCCGCGATCGAGGGAGTGGACGCCCAGACCATCCGCAGCGAGGTGGCCGCAGGCCGACTGGTGATCGCGGCCAACAAGGCGCATCTCAAGACCAATCTGCGGCCGGCGGGGATCGGTCGGGCCCTGCGGACCAAGGTCAACGCCAACATCGGCACCAGCAGCGTTCGATGCTCCGTGCCGGCGGAAATCGAGAAGATGAACGTGGCCCTGGAGGTCGGGGCCGACGCCATGATGGACCTGAGCACCGGGGGCAATCTCGACGCGATTCGCGACGAGCTGCTGGCCCACTGCCCGGTCCCGTTCGGAACGGTGCCGATCTACCAGGTGATCGAGGGTCGGGACGTCGAGGACGTCACACGCGACATCATCCTCAAAACGGTGGAGAAACAGGCGAAACAGGGCGTCGATTTCTTCACGATCCACGCCGGGCTGCTGCGGGAGCACCTGCCGCTGGTCGAGAAGCGGGTGATGGGGATCGTCAGCCGGGGCGGGGCCCTGCTGGCCAAGTGGATGCTTCACTACAGAAAGCAAAACCCCCTGTACGAGATGTTCGACGACCTGTGCGACATTATGGCCGAGCACGACGTGTGCTTCTCGCTGGGCGACGGGCTTCGCCCGGGCGCGATCGCCGACGCCACCGACGAGGCGCAGCTTGCGGAGCTGCGAACGCTCGGCGAGCTGACCCAGCGGGCCTGGGAGCGAGGCTGCCAGGTCATGGTCGAGGGGCCGGGACACGTGCCGTTCAATCAGATCCAGTACAACATGGAGATGCAGCAGAAGATCTGCCACGGAGCCCCCTTCTACGTGCTGGGTCCTCTCGTGACGGACGTCGCGCCGGGCTACGACCACATCACCTCGGCGATCGGGGGCTGCGCCGCCGCCTGCTATGGGGCGTCGTTCCTGTGCTACGTCACGCCGCGGGAGCATCTGGGCCTGCCGAACACCGACGACGTCCGCACGGGCGTCGTGGCCGCCAAGATCGCGGCCCACGCGGGCGACGTGGCCCGAGGGCTCAGGGGAGTCGCGGAGCGGGACCGAAAGCTCAGCGTCGCCCGGGGCAACCTGGACTGGACCACGCACATCGCCACCTCGCTCGATCCCAAGACCGCCGACCGCATGCACAAGGAAGCCTGCAAGGAGATGGGCATGGCGGAACTCCAGTCGGCCGATTATTGCTCCATGTGCGGCAAGAACTGGTGCAGCGTCCGGATCAACCGGGAAGTGCGACAGGCGGTCGGGGGGAAGGCTTGACGACAAAGCCTCTGGCTACATCCAAATACGAAATCCGAAGCACAAAATCCGAAACAAATCCAAAAGTGAAAAAGGCAGGAATGCTCAAAACACGACGATCCGCCTGAACTGTGGCGGCATGCGTTTTGAGAATTCGAGCATTCGTGCTTTGGATTTGTTTCGGGATTCGATATTCGAATTTCGGATTTGTGAGTCAGCACGCTGACTCACGTCTTCATCGAGTCCAGCTCGATGAGCGAAATGGGCAGGAAGATGAAGATGGGCAGCCAGGCCCAGAGTTCCGGCATGACCCGCGTCCCCAAGACGACCTCGGTCGCGAGCATCTTGCACACGAAGGTCGTGACGAAGCACCCGGCGGTCAGAATGAAGCTGACCAGGATGGCCGACTTCATCGTTCGCGGGTCCCGGCAGATCAGCACGGGCAGGCTCACCATGAGCATCGTCAGGTTGATCAGAGGGTCCGTGATGCGGAAGTGCTTCTGGCTCAGAAGCTGGGCGATGTCCCTCACTTTGGTCTTCTGGGCCGCCAGGGCCGCCAGTTGCCGAGAGCTCAGCAGGGAATCATATCCGGCGTTCCGCCGCAGCGCGATGTCTTTCGGGAGCAGGTCGGCGGCATGATAGAAGGGTCTCGCCTGCGGGGGCTGGTTGGCGTCCGTGCTGACGTAAAGACCATTGAGCAGGTCCCATCGCTCTGTAGCCGGGTTGTAAGTCGCCGAATCGGCCGAGAGCCGTCCGGTCACCTCCCAGATGCCGGGACGGGACGGAACGGGACGCCGCGTAATGAAGGTGGGATGATCGAGGGTCGTCGTCGCGGCGTCGTATTTCGGCGAGCACAGGAGCGAACCGTTGTTGTCGGCGAAGAACCAGACTGCGTAGACTTCCCTGCCCTCGGCGTCGTCCTCTTCCTGCACGAGCTTGTCGCTGATCGACGGGATGACAAGCTCCTGGTCGGCCACGGCCAGCAGCGTGAAAAAGATCACCAGCACGAGGATCGGGCCGACAATCCGCTTGGCGCTGACGCCCGAGGCGATCATGGCGACCAGCTCGTTGTTCCGCACCATCCGGCCCAGCGAGAACGCGGCGGCGACCACCGTGATCACGCCCGCGGAGTCGCGGAAGTAGAGCGTCATCCGGTAGGCGTAGAACATCGCGATATGCTTCATCAGGGCCAGAGTCCCGAGTTTATCCACGTTCTCCGCGAACTCGTCCAGATTCACGAACAGCTCGATGATGATCCGCAACCCGATCAGCACGCTGAACGCGATGAGGTATCCGATCAAGAAGTTCTTCGCGATATATCGATCCAGGATCTTCATCAATCATCGATGCCTTTCATCCTCGCCGCAGCTTCCTGTAGATCACGGCGGCCAGCAAGATCAGAAACGCCAGCCCGCCCCACATGATCAGGATTCCGGTCGAGCTCTCAACGCCGGCGTTCTGCGTGAGCTGCTTGCCGCTGACGATCGAAACGATGAGGACCGCGGCCGGGACGCAACTGGCCCCAAAGGCGCTGAGCAGGTGCCCTCCCTTCTGGAGAATGCCCAGCCCGATTCCGATCAAAATCATGGGAACGCAGCCGATCCCGAACACCAGCCGGGAGTTGACCTCGGCCCTGATGTCTTTCATCGTGCCGTTGATCTTTCTGAGGAGTTCCGCCTGTCCCTTGGCCAGGATCTCGCTCGGCCGATTCTTCAGAGGCACGCTCAGGTCCGACGTGACGAGGTCCAGCAGAGGCGCGCCGTCCAGACCCCGCCCCACCGTATCCGGCAACACCAGATCCCCCACGCCGTACGGCACGAGCGATTGTCCGGTCTCCTGAACGCTCGGATTGTACATGTAGAGCGTGATCTTCGGACTGGTCGTCCCCTCTTGGACCTGGATCTCGGCCTTGGTGCAATCGAGCCGGCGGCGACGCCCGTTGCTGTCGCTTTCCTCCACGACCACCGGCGGCAACAACGCAATGGCCGCACGATCTCGCAGCTCGCATCGTTTTCCGGAGAAACGGACGGAGTGCCCGGCCCCTTTGAATTCGTACGACCCACCCGACGCAACCGCCTCGTCGACGTCCTTGGCAAGCAGCTCCGTCACCAACTGGGTATAAACGTCCCGGGCCAGCCGGGCGACAGGATCGAACAGCATCAGATCGGCGCGAATCCGCTTCATCTCGTCGATCTTCTTGAACTTGATGTCGTCGGGCAGAAGCGACTCGAACTCCATCGCCACCGGCAGCAGGCCCGCCCTTCCCTCCCAGGTCTCGTTGCCCGAACCCATTTGCCGGCAGTTGTGCACCGTCAGTTGCACCTCGCTGAATCTCTCGTGCGGATCGAACTTCACGTGCGTCTCGTCCGACGTGGTGATCTTGCGAATGTCCAGTCTCCTGGAAGCCTGGACGATGACGATTCCGTACAGCGTGTCGTCGTCGAGATCCGCGTAATCGGCATAGATCATGTAGCTGCCGGAACTGCCGCGGATCGTGTAGTACCCTCTTCGCTGGAGATTGCGGAACAGGATCTGCTTGGCGTCGGATTTGAGCGACTTCTCCGCCATGTGCACGAAGTACGGCATGACGTGGAAACTGAGCAGGAGATTGCCGATCGCGACGAGCACCGCCAACGCCAGGCCCGGATAGATCAGCGTCATCGCGCCGATCCCGCTGGCCCGGCAGGCGTCGATCTCATTGTCGCTGGCGAACCGGCCGTACGCGAGGGCCGAGGCGAACAGCGCCGCCATCGGCAGCACGAACGTCAGCGTGACCGGCATGAAGATGACCAGGATGTGAACGGCCTGCCGCGGCCCGACGCCGAACTTCTGCACCGGCTGCAGAATCATGCCCAGGCTCAGGATCAGCGTCAAGGCGATCGTCGCCAGGATGAAGATCCGCAACAATTCGCGGAACATGTACCGGTGCAGCGTGAAAACCATCGATCACTTGTCCTGCTGCTTCATCGCGATCTCCAGCGGATCCAGGTCTTCGATCCGGTCGCTGAAAACCTCGTACGGATACTTCTCGAGCAGCCCCTTCTCCATCTGCGCCAAGATCTGCCGTCTCTGCCCGCCGAAGAGCATCCACTTGGCGGAGCCGGCGATCTGCTCGGAGTACGCCTGCGACTTGGCAGGGATCGTCTCGCGGACTTTGATCACCCGCCACTTGACGCCGTTGCCGAAAAAGCCGGGCAACGGACCAAGCACCTGGTTCGGCTCGGCTTTCGCGAGCCCAGCCCAGAACATCCCTTCGCTGCCGGGCGAGAGACTGTAGGAACTTACATCCTTCTGCAAGGAATAATCCTTCCGGATCGCGTCGAAGTCCGCCCCCTGGTCGATCTGCGATCTGACCTTCTGTGCGGCTTCCTTGTCGGGGCACCAGATCTGATCGACTTTCAGTACGGGGTTCGTCGCGAACCGCGAAGGGTCCTGGTCGAAATACGCCTTCACCTGCTCGGCCGTGGGCTCGGGAACGTCCTTGAGCTTCTCCTCCTGCGCCTTGTACAGGATCCGATCGTTCTCCAGCTTGCGAAGCTCGCTCTGGAGCTTGGGATCCTTGTCGTATCCGCGAGACTTGGCCTCAGCGGACAACACCGGGCCGTGCAACGCCATCTCCAGGAGCTTCTCGATGCCCTGGGGCGTGCCCAGATCCTGGGGCCTTCGCGGCGGCGGGAAATCGCAGAGCAACTGGAGCAGGTCCTTCAGCGTGTACTGCCCGCCGTCGAACGTGGCCAGAACCAGAGCCCGCTCTTCGTCGGACAGATCGGTCTTGAGCTGGCTGTTCAGAATCCAGTACTGGGTCGCCGCCCGCGGCTGGCGAGGCTGAGTCAAAAGCCGTTGATGGATCTCGGCGGCCTTCGCCAGGTTCTCGGTCACCTTCGTGACCTTGCGTTTGGCCGCCACTTCCGCGTAGTACTTCTCCCTGAGCTGATTGACCTGCGTCTGCAGAGCGACCATCTTCGCCTGTTCGCGAGTCAACGTCGGCCGGCTCTTCAACACCTGATTGACGTCCGCCTCCTCGACCTTCAGCTTGGGGCCGAGGTCCGTCTCCAGCAGCTTCGTGACGATCCTCGCCTGCTCGAGCTGCGAGACGGCCCGGCGGATCTGATCGTCCTGGTCCAATCCCAGCCGGCGGCCTTCCATGCTGGTGGCCTTCTCCCCCAGGATCTTGTGGAGCACGGACTCGGCCGTCACCGCGGGAGCTTCCTGGTAGAATTCCTCTTCGTGCGGCCGGATCTCCTGAAGGATGCGCTGCGTCAGCTCGTCCTTCGTGATCTCAAACTCTCCGATGCGCGCGACAATCACCTGAGCCTGGGCATTCGGGTCCGCCGCGGGGGCCGCAGCGCTCTGGGCCGCCGAGGCCGCGCCCGCAAAGCCCGCCACGCAAACCGCCAGCGCCGCACGAAGCCCGGCCGCAAAGAAGCAGGTTCTGTTCATCAGTGAATCACCTTGTTCAACGGGTACGTGATGATGCCTGAGGCCCCGGCGCGTTTCAACGCGGGCACCAGGGACCTCTCCACGGAATCGTCAAGGATTACTTCGATGGCGACGTAGTCGGAATCCGCCAGGCTCGACACGGTCGGACTCTTCTCCGCGGGCAGCACGTGCAGTACGGAGTCCAGGTCGGTCTTGCGGACGTTCATCTTGAGGCCCACCTTGCCGCGGGCCGCGATCGCGGCCTGGAGCAGAATCGCGATGTTCTCGATTTTCTCCCGCTTGAACTGGTCCTGCCACGCGGTCTTGTTGGCGATCAGGCGGGTCGTCGAGACGATCACGGTGTCGATGATCTTCAGGTTGTTGGCCCGCAACGAGGTGCCGGTCTCTGTCAGCTCGACGATTCCGTCAACGAGGCGAGCCTTGACCTCCGTCGCGCCCCAACTGAACTCGACCCGCACGCGAACGCCCTTCTCTTCGAAATATCGCTTCGTGACGCCGAGCAGTTCCGTGGCGATGATCCCGCCCTCCAGATCCTGCGGCTTTTCGATCTTCGATTCGTTCGGCACCGCGAGCACCCATCGCGTCGGATTGCTCGTGGCTTTGCTGTAGGGCAGCTCGCAGATTTCCTGGACGTCGCAGCCGTTCTCCTTGATCCAGTCGAAGCCGGTGATGCCGGCGTCGAGGACGCCGTCCCCGACGTAGCGGCCGATCTCCTGGGCCCGCAGGTACACGAGCTGAATCTCCTCGTCGTCGATCGCAGGGAAATAACTCCGTTTCGAGTCGGAAATGTGCAGCCCCGCCTTCTCAAACAGATCCACCGTCGCCTTCTGCAGACTCCCTGCGGGAAGGCCGAGTTTCAAAATTCGTTCACCAGCCACAGTCACTCCATATCCAGTCAATTGCCATTGGGGGAACCGACGCCGGGGCCCGGCGTCACTTGCGGGTCGCCTTGCCGTTCTTGCGGCGGGAAGCAGGCTTCTTCTTGGCCAGCTTCGGCGACTCACTCTCCCGTCGCAGCAGGGCGTAAAACTCGTACGCATCCTTGGCGGCGACCTGTCGAGTCAGGAAACCTTCAATATCTTCTTCATCGGCGTCCGGGGAAATGACCCCGTTGTTCCGGAGGTATTCGATCATGTCCTGCGTCAGCGGCACGGCGTGGGCCTGCATCGAGGTGAGCATGCAGTAGTTGATCACGAACCGGCTGACGCCGTCGAGTTTTTCGAGGCCTTCTTTGGCGGGCCGCTTGCCCAGCTTCTTGAGAACGGCCAGGCTGATCTTGTGGTGCTCGTCGAAGATCCCCCGCAGAGCGGCCGTCAAGGACGCGGCTGCGGCACGACAGGATGTGACGTTGCCGCCCATGGCCTCGGCGATCTCCTCCACCCGCGAGACCCGCAGATCGTTCCAGTCCACGAACGACGCGCGAACCTCCCGCAGAGCCCGGGTCGCGGCGGTTTCGCTCAGCCTCTCGCTGATGATGCCGCAAATCAAGGCCTCGGCCGGATCCTCGTAGGTCGTTCTCTCGACCTTCGGATGCACACGCTTCAGTTCTCGGTACAGCTTGTGAAGCCGCTGAGCATATTCCTTACTGTTCTTCATGGCCCTTCCAGATACCGCAGCAGGTCGGCAGCGTCACAATACCCGGACGCGGGGACCGCCGAACGTCGATTTGAACGAAGTTTCAGAGCGCCAGGTCACGGTTCCTCCTGCGGTGGCTCTTGGGGCTCCTGGCCCTCCTGGGCCTCTTCGTTCCTGCGACGTTCGCCGGACACCTCATCGATCAGCCTCATCACATCCAGGGTCTTGCGAAACTGCTCATCCACATGAAAACGCAGCACGGGACAGAACTTGCTCTCCAACGCTTCGGCCAGGAACGACTGAATCCTCGTCCGGGCGTGCGTGATGGCGGCGAAGGTCTTGTCCTTGCCCGCCTCATTCGAGGCGAAGATGCTCAGATACACATCCGCGCTGCGCATATCTGCCAAAACTTCTACCCGCGTGATGCTCACGAAGCCGGTGATCCGCGGATCGTTCAAATGATTGGCGATCGCGTCGCTCACCACTTCCCGAATCACTCGGGCTACTTTTTCCTGCCTTCGGGTCGGCATAGGGTATCTTCCTTCAGGGCTGGCAACCCCAGGATTCTCAAGATCCCAGCGTTCTGGCTATCTTGATGATTTCGTAGAATTCCAGGACATCATCCACCTTGATATCATCAAACCCGGCCAGCTTCACGCCGCATTCCAACCCTGCTTTGACCTCGCGGGCATCGTCCTTGAAGTGCTTGAGGGACTCGACGGAAACGCTGTCCCTCACCACGATGTTGTTCCGAATCAGCCGCACCTTGGCATTCTTCGCGGCCACGCCGTTGGTGACGTAGCAGCCGGCGACCGTGCCGATATGGGAGACCTTGAAGGTCGCCCGGACCGCGGCCCGGCCGAGCGTCTTTTCCTGCTCTTCCGGCTCCAGCAGACCGGCCATCGACTTCCTCAGATCGTCCGTGATGCGATAGATGATGTTGTACAGGCGGATGTCCACGCCCTCGGCCTCGGCCGTCCGCTGGGCCCGCTCGTCGGCGACCACGTTGAAGCCGATGATGATGGCGTTGGACGCCTCGGCCAGCAGCACGTCGCCTTCGGTGATGCCGCCCGGCAACGCCTGCAGAATGTGCAGCCGCACCTCCTCGGTGCTCAGCTCCGACAGGTACTTCTTCAGCACGTCGACCGAGCCCTGCACGTCGGCGCGGATGATCAGGTTCAATTCCTTGACGTTGCCGGCCTCGATCTGGCTGAACAGGTTCTCCATCGTGACCTGGGTCCGCTCGGCCAGCGACTTCTCCCGGGCCCGCAGCGTATTCTCTTCGGCCGCGGCCTTGGCCGTGTTGATGTCGTCCAGAACGTAGAAACGATCGCCCGCCAAAGGCACGTCGTTGAGACCCGCCACCGCCACCGGCATCGAGCTGGTGGCGAACTTGACCTTCTTGCCCGTGCTGTCCGTCATCTGCCGGACGCGGCCGTAGGCCTTGCCCGCCAGCAGGACGTCGCCCTTCTCCAAGCGGCCTTCCTTGATCAGAACGGTCGCCACGGGGCCTTCCTGCGCCGACATCCGGGCTTCGACCACCCAGCCGGTGGCGGGAATCGTGTCGTCGGCTTTGAGTTCAAGCAGATCGGCCACATAGTCCAGCGTCTCCAGGAGATCGTCCACGCCCTGGCCGGTCGTGGCGCTGGTTTTCACCACTTCGGTCTGGCCGCCCCATTCGGCGGGGGCCAGGCCGTGTTCGGACAGTTGCGCGTAAATCCGGTTGACGTCGATGCCCGGAAGATCGATCTTGTTGAGAGCCACGACGATGGCGACGCCCGCGGCCTTGCTGTGGGCGATCGCTTCGATCGTCTGGGGCATGACCCCGTCGTCGGCCGCGACTACGAGAACCACGATGTCCGTCATGTTCGCGCCGCGGGCACGCATGGCCGTGAATGCTTCATGGCCCGGCGTATCCAGGAACGCCACGGTCTTGTTGTCCCAGCTCACCTGGTAAGCGCCCATGTGCTGCGTGATGCCGCCGGCCTCGCCCGCGGCCACGTGCGTCTTGCGAATGCGGTCCAGGAGGCTTGTCTTGCCGTGGTCGACGTGGCCCAGCATGGCCGCGACGATGGGACGCCTCTTGAGGTTCTTCCGCTCCTGCTGATCGTATTTCTTCTGGATTTCCTCTTCCAACGTGGCCTTGCGCTCAACGATCAGCTCGGTTTCGAACTCCAAAGCGATCAACTCGGCCACTTCGTTGCTGATCGACTGGTTGGCCGTGGCCATGACGCTCTGCTGCATCAGCCTGCCGATGATGTCGGTGACCTTGACCCCCAGAGCGGCCGCAAGGTCTTTCACCAGGATGGGCTCGCTGAGAACGATGTTCTTGGGACGAGCCGGGGCAGCGCCGCCCTCTTTCGCGCCCTTCGAGGCGATCCGCCGGGTGGGACGAAGACGCAGGCCTTCCCCGCCGGCGGCCGTCAGACGGGCCTGCCGCTCTTCAATGTCCCTCTGCCGCCAGTTCTTGTGCAGCTTGCTCCGCTTGGCCTCGTCTTCAGTCGTCTCTTCCTTGCGGCGGCCGTGGGTGCGGTCCTTGGTGGCTCGCGGCTTGCCGCCCTTCTTGTCGGACGCGTCGGAGGATACGGGAGCCGGTCTGCTGCCGCCCGCGCCGGCCTCTTTGTTCCGGTACATCAGCGGCTGGGTCACCGGGGCGTCATACCGCGGCTTGAACCGGCCTCTCGGACGATCCAACGGCTCGGGCGCCTCGACACGGACAACCCGCGGACCGCTGAGCTTCGCAGGCCTGGGCTTGTCGAGCATGGGCCCGGCGGGCAGCACGACGATGGGCTCTCTGGCCTTCACCACCGGTTTGGGCGGCTCCGCAGGTTTCTCTTCCACCGTGGGAGCTGCCGGGGCCGGGGCCTGCACTACAACCGCCGGAATCGGCGGGACCGCGGGAGCCGGTGACGCGACCGGAGCAGGCACAGGCTCAACCTTGGCTGCTTCGACCGGTTCGGCCGTAACTTCCGACGGCAACTCCTCCTCAACAACCGGTTCGCCTTGTTCCTCTTCGCCCTCGGCTTCAACGGGAAGCTCTTCCAGCTCCCCGGCTTCGACTTCAAACTCCTCGCCGTCCGACTCGCCCCCGACGCCTTCGGGTTGGAGCTTTCTCTTGACACGGACCTCGTCCAGGTCCACTTTCTCTGCCGTCTCCACGGTGGTGACGTTCTCTCCCTCGCTAAACCAGTCTCGAATCGTGGCTGCCAACCCCGCGGAGATCGTGGCCATGTGATTTCGGACGTCCAAGCCCTCATCCTGGCACTTCTTCACGATCGCGGAACTCTTCACTCCGAGCTCGCGCGCCAATATGTACACTCTTGTAGTAGCCAAAAAGCCTCCACGTATTACTCTAAGTCCTCGGGCGGCGTCGTCGTCTCCAACGCCCTCGCCTGTTGGGCCATCTGTTTCTGCGATTGCTTTTGATCCGCCTCCGCGGTCAATGCTTTGGCCTCGCGATCCGCCGCCTCAACCAGCTTCAGAGCGAGCGGGCGATCCAGCTTCAACTCGGCCACCAGCGGGTCCGCTCCGACGTCATCCAGATCGAGCACCGAGATGATTCCCAGCGCGATCAGCTTGTCCACGATCACGTCGTCGGCCCCCTCGACACCCTTGACGGTGTTGGCGAGCCGCTCGATCCCCTGGTTGTACTCGTCCGGGGTCAGGATATCGATATCCCATCCCGTCAGCCTGGCGGCCAGACGGACGTTCTGCCCGTGCTTGCCGATGGCCAGGCTCAATTGATCCTCTTCCACCACGACGGTGGCCCGCCCCAGCTCGAAGCACAGGGCGATCTCGCTAACCTTCGCCGGCATCAGGGCGTTGGCCACCAGGGTCTGCGAGGATTCGTTCCATCGCACGATGTCGATCTTCTCACCGCCGAGCTCGTCGACGATGTTCTTGATTCGGCTGCCCCGCACGCCGACGCACGCGCCGACCGGGTCCACCTTGTCGTCGAACGACGTGACCGCCACCTTGCTCCGATACCCCGCCTCACGGGCCAGGGCGCGGACCTCGATGATCCCTTCCGCAATCTCGGGCACCTCGGACTCGAACAGCCGGCGGATGAAGTCCGGGTGGGTCCTCGAAAGAATGATCTTGACCTGGCTGGCGGTCTCCTTGACGTCGAGAATCAGGCACCGGATTCGCTCGCCCGGGCGGTGGGTCTGCCCCATGATCTGCTCGCCCTTGGGCATGAACCCTTCCGTCCAGTGGTCCAGATTCACGATCAACGTGCCGCCCTCGTACCGAACGACCGCCCCGCTGACGAGCTGGCCCTTCCTCTGGGCGAATTCGCTAAAAATGCTGTCCCGTTCGTCGGCCCGGATTTTCTGGATCATGACCTGCTTGGCTGTCTGGGCGGGAATTCGCCCGAGATGCTTGATATCGATGGGCTGGCCGTCCTTGAATGCCGCAACCCCGCCGCTGCTCCGATCGATCTGCACGACGATCTCGCTCTCCGCCTCGCCGAAATGCTTACGAACTGCCGAGACCATAGCCTCCTCCAAATCGGCAAAGATCGATTCTTTGTCGATGTTCTTATCCCTCGCGATGTTATCGACTATTCTCAGTAGTTCCTGGTTCATGATCTCTATTTCCGTAAGACCAAAAAAAAAGTGGCAACCCTTATAGTTCCCACTTCAAATCCCTGCCGACCGAGGTTGTCATCTTCCCTTCGCCTACATCAGCTGCCTCCGAGAGCGGTTTGACCCTTCCACCGGTCCAACAAGCCAAACCTCATCTTCAACCTCACTGGCACCCGGACATCGAAGCAGAAACATCGATTCCACAGCCGGCGTATGTGCGAACATGCAGCGGATTCCATGCCTCATATGTTCACGCCGCCGCCCTTGTCACACTTCCGCTGAAAGCCATTCCTTGCACCTTTTACTCTTGGCACTTTGCTGTGGTAGCCATAAGTTCATTCACCGAACTGGCCATGATAATCGCCAAACCCTTTACTGGCAATAACTTTTTCGCAGATTTTACCCTTTTTGGTACGATCTTCGCCAGTACCCGTACGAGGCGACAATAGACCCTTCCACCGGCGAATTCACAGCCCGAAACGGGCGTTCCGTCGGGGAATTCCCGTCCCTTCCCAGGAGAATGCTCACGCAGCCGAAATGGCTGCATACCAGAGGTAGACACCATCCATTGGGTGCTCCGACATGGGGAACCACAAGACCTGGGGCCAACCTCCAGGATATACGATTTCTGAGGTCTAAACGTTCGGCGGTACTTGTCAATCGCTCGTACGCTCGCTATATTCCTTGCGAAAACCAGACTGCTTGGCAGATCAAGGAGAAACAGATGGGACCGAAACTGGTCGTGGTGGGAGCAGGTGGACGGATGGGCCGGCGGATCATCGCGTTGAACGCCGAATCCAGACGTTTTGAGATCGTCGGCGCCGTGGACAGGCCGGGCCATCCGGACCTCGGCAAAGACGCAGGCGTCCTGGCCGCGACCGATCAGCTCAACGTGCCCCTTTCCGCCTCCTGGCCAACCGGAGCCCAGATCGCCATCGATTTCTCCTCGCCCGAGGCAGCCGAAGAGACGATCAAGACCTGCGAGGCTCGCGGAATATCATTAGTCATGGGTACAACAGGACTTACGCCGGCCCAGCACGAGATGCTGAAGGCCGCGGGCCGCAAGATCCCCGTCGTCTACGCCACCAACATGAGCGTCGGCATGAACGTCCTGTTCAGTCTCGTGGGCAAGGCCGCCGCCATGCTCGGCGAGGAATATGACATCGAAATCGTCGAAGAGCACCACCGCTTTAAGAAGGACGCCCCCAGCGGCACCGCCCTGACCCTCGCTCAGAACATCTGCAAAGCCACGGACCGCCCCTACCCCGACAGCCTCGTCCACGGCCGCAGCGGCAAAGAAGCCCTCCGAAAGAAGGGTGAAATCGGCATGCACGCGATCCGCGCAGGCGACATAACCGGCGTCCACACCGTGATTTATAGCACTCTGGGCGAGACGATCACCCTGAACCACACAGCCCACAGCCGCGATACCCTCGTCCGAGGCGCCCTGCGAGCCGCCGAATGGATCGTCGGAAAGCCCCCGGCCCTCTACTCCATGGCCGATGTCCTGGGAATCAAGTAGCCGCTCTACCTGCGTGAGATGAACACCGTTGCTGCTCTGTCTTGGCTTCAGGGGCGGTCGCCGCACCTCGCGGATGCCCTTTCTTCTTCGATCTGGTCAAGAAAGGCATTGAGAAGCGTCTTGAAGAGCTTGCTGTGATTCGGGATTCGCAGATGCAGAAGCTCCTCGACAATCACCCGTTTGCGAAATTCCGCGTGCTGCCGCAGCAGACTTGTGTCGAATGTCACCCGCCCGGTTGCGGAGCAGCTACCCCACTTCCTCGCCATGGATCGAAGCTGTACGGCCTTGGGGCGAACCGCCATCCTCCGGGCCCAGGCCTCGACCTCCGCAAGGAACACATCGCGCGGGATCGCGACCTCCAGCGGTTCCCAGGTATCTTTCGGCATCGTCCTCATTGCGTCGCCCTGCGAAGCAGCTTCATCAACTTGCCCGCGATCTCTACGACCGCCTCAACCCCGGCGTCGATCAACGCCTTATACAGCGCCCGCCGCACGTCCTGTTCTTGTCGCTCGCTGACCTGCCAGTGCGGATATTCGCCAAACGCCTCTTCCACCTTCCTGGCCACGCCCAACGGTTCCTTGATCCCATCGGCCTTCAACACATAGAATACCGCAAACGCCTCCGGACTCAAGTCCGTCGCTGCCCGTTCCTTCTCCGCTTCCTTGATTTGCTGAATCAACCTGTCGAGGGCATCCAGCGCCTGCTGGGAGCTCATCTGGCGGTCCTCGAACGCGCGGGCAATCTCCTCGGCCCGGTCGCCGATAGAGATCAGGTACGGCTGCCCGCTGCCTTGCGAGTTGACCAACGCCGCCAGTGCCTTGAGCAGGTTGAATACCTTCACCGTATCAGGCTGGTTGCCCTGGGCCAAGGCCTCCAGAGCCTGGGCGTTCAACGCGTGGAACTTCGACGGGTCGTCGATGGAGCCCGACTCGGTATGCTCCTGCACGAGCTTGGCGGTCTTTCGCAGGAACTCCTTGTCAATGGGCTTGCCCCGGTCATACCCCGCCCGAAGGACGTGGTACATCCGAAGCAACTCGTTGTAGTCGGTCAGGTAGGGCCGCAGGAATGCATCCGGCGAGAGGATTTCATAGATATCCTGCATCTCGCGGAAGAACCCATAGAACTCCTCTCGCTTCTCCTTGTCGCGGAAGTGCAGCAGGATCGCCTCCACCGCCTTGTCTGCCTTCTTGCCGGCGATAATGGTCAGGTACTCCCGCCGGGCCTTCTCCAGCATCGAGGCGAACCGCTTCTGCAAAACGTCCACGCCTTCGATCACGCCGGAGACATCCTGCGAATCGAACGCCAGCGCTTTTTCGAGTTTCTCGAAGATGCCCACGAAATCGAGGATGAACCCGCAGGGCTTCCGCCGGTTCTGATCGTCCTCATAGGGCCGGTTCACGCGGGCAATCGCCTGGAGCAGCACATGGTCTCGCATCGGCTTGTCCAGGTACATCGCATAGAGGATCGGCGCGTCGAACCCGGTCAGCAGCTTCTCGGTGACGATGAGGATTTGGGGATTGGCCTCCGGATCGCGGAACGCCTTGCGGACGGCCTTTTCCTGGTCGTCGCTGAGGTACTGCGCCCGCATGGAGTCCGGGTCCTTCTTGCCCGCCGGGCTGATGACGACTGTCGAATACTCGCTCGGCAGGAACTTGTCCAGCGCCTCCTTGTACTGGCAGCACGCCTCGCGGTCCACCGCCACGTGAAACGCCTTGTAGCCCATGGGCTCGACGTTCTCGCGGTAGTGCTTCGCGGCGTATTCCGCAACCTTGGCGATCCGGTCCTTGTTCTTGAGCATGTTGCGAAGCGTCACCGCACGCTCCAGCACCTCGTTCAATTCCTCAATGTCGGTCATCCCCTCGGCGTCCGCCAGATCGAGAAACTCCCTCTCCAGCGTCTGGCGGTCCACCTGGAGCTCGTTCGGGGCCAGCGCGTAGTGGAGCGGAACCGTCGTGCCGTCCTGGATCGATTCGGCGATGGAGTACTTGTCGAGATAGCCCTTCTCGTCCTGCAAGCCAAAGACCTTGAACGTGCCCTTGCCCTTGGCGGTCTTGTCGATGGGCGTGCCGGTGAAGCCCAGGAACGTCGCGTTCGGCAGAGCGCCCATGAGGTAGTTGCCGAGATCGCCGCCGGTGGTGCGATGCGCTTCATCGACCAGCACGACGACATTCCTCCGTGTATCGATCTTGTCCGGAATCTCATCGAACTTGTGAATCATGGACACGATCAATCCGGGCGTTTTGTCCCGCAGCAGCTTTCGCAGGTGGTCTTTGCGTTCGGCAACCGCAATCCGCCCGAAGCCCACGGACTCCAGGTTCGCGAAAAGCTGGCTCTCCAGCTCGTTGCGGTCCACGATCATCAGGACGGTCGGGTTCTCGAATCGCGGGTCCTCGATCAGCCGCTTGGCCGTGACGATCATGGTGTAGGTCTTGCCGCTGCCCTGCGTGTGCCAGATCAGGCCCCGCTGTTTCTTCTTATCCGCAGCCCGCCCGAGGCAGCGTTCCACCGCCCGCATCTGGTGGGGACGCAGCACGACCTTGGAAAGCTCGTCGTCCTTGCGGGTGAACAGGATGAAATCGGTCAGCACGCGAAGCACCCGCCGGGGCGCGACGAACGTCTTGCACAGGCTCTCGAAATCGCCCGCCGTCACCGCCTCGTCCCGCCAGTTGAACAGGGACTTCATCGAGAGGTTCCACGTGGCCCCGTAATAGAATTGGATCAGATGCGTCAGCGAGTGAAGCTGACTCAAGGCAAGGAACTCCGGCCCGTGGCGGTGATAATAGCGGATGTCGTCGAGCGCCTGGGCGATCCCGTCGAGGGCCGTCGCCCGCTTGGTCTCCACGACGATCACGGGCACGCCATTGATGAAAAAGACGATATCGGCGCGGATGTCCGGCGGGGTCCCGTTGGCGAAGGTGAATTCGTCAGTCACGTGGAAGACGTTCGCCCCGACATCCGTCGGATCGAGCAACCGCACGTTCCGCTCCCGCTTTTCTTCCGGGACGAAGACCGTCTTGAGACCCTTGAGGTACTCCCAGGCGTCGAGATTCCCCTCGATGGTGGGCCGCACGCGGACGAACCGCTTGGCTGTATCCACCGCCCGTTCGTAGTCCATGATTCGCGGGTTGAGCTTGGCAAGCTGGGCCGTCAGCACGGAATCCAGGACCGGACTGACGATCCCGCCATTTCGCATCGCCAGAGCCTCGTCCCGCGACAGATACGACCATCCCGCTTCGACTGCGTAACGCACGAATGGCCTCTGGACGGCCCCCGATTCACTCCCTACGACCATAGCGACGGTCCTCCGCTCTACATAGACTACATTAGACGCATGCCTTTCAGACACATCCAACGACTGCCTGCGATCGAATGCCCGGGGACGCTGTCTCCGGACCCCTGGCATTTTGCGCTTTGCGCCAATGGCATCGCACAAGGGCAAGACACGGAGTCTTCGTTCGTAGTGACGCCGTAAGGCGTTATCTTCCGGGTCCTCATGCACACCACGGAAATTGAAGATATGCCCTTACGGGCACACTACAAACAGGTGGTG
>JBDKUU010000831.1:0-2068 GCA_039679525.1 Phycisphaerales bacterium
TCAAGGACCTGCGGATGCCGGACTTTCGCGACTACGCGGTGGACGTGCCGGAGCCGGGGGCGACGTCGTCGGAGGCGACTCGGGTCCTCGGGACCTTCCTGCGCGACGTGATGAAGCAAAACCTCGACCGGGCGAACTTCCGTGTCTTCGGACCCGACGAGACGGCCTCCAACCGGCTCGACGCGATCTATGAGGTGACGGGCAAGGCCTGGGTGGCCCAGACCGAGCCGGTCGACCGGAACGAGTCGCCCAACGGCAGGGTGATGGAGATCCTCAGCGAGCACACGTGCCAGGGCTGGCTGGAGGGCTATTTGCTCACGGGCCGCCACGGGATCTTCTCGTGCTACGAGGCGTTCGTGCACATCGTCGATTCGATGTTCAACCAGCACGCCAAGTGGCTCAAGGTCACGCGGCATGAGATCCCCTGGCGAAGGCCGATCGCATCGCTGAATTACCTGCTGACCTCGCACGTCTGGCGGCAGGACCACAACGGCTTCAGCCATCAGGACCCGGGTTTCATCGACCTGGTCGTGAACAAGAAGGCGGACATCGTGCGGGTGTATTTCCCGCCGGACGCCAACTGCCTGCTGTCGGTGGCGGACCACTGCCTGCGGAGCCGGGACTATGTGAACGTGATCATCGCGGGCAAGAACGACCAGCCCAACTGGCTGAACATGGACGCGGCGGTGAAGCACTGCACCTCCGGCATCGGCATCTGGGAATGGGCCAGCAACGACAAGGGCAGCGAGCCCGACGTGGTGATGGCCTGCTGCGGCGACGTGCCGACGATCGAGACACTGGCGGCGGTCGATATGCTGCGGGACTTCTGTCCGGACTTGAAGATCCGCGTGGTCAACGTGGTCGACCTGATGACGCTCCAGCCGCGGGAGGAGCATCCGCACGGGCTGTCGAACTACGAGTTCGACACGCTGTTCACGTTGGACAAGCCGATCATCTTCGCGTTTCATGGCTATCCGTATCTGATTCATCGACTGACGTATCGGCGGAAGAACCACGGGAATCTGCACGTGCGGGGCTACAAGGAAGAGGGGACGACGACCACGCCGTTCGACATGCTGGTGTTGAACGACCTGGACCGGTTCCACCTCGTGCAGGACGTGGTCGACCGCGTGCCGAAGCTGGGGTGCCTCGCGGCGTACGTTCGCCAGGCGGTCCGCGACAAGCTGATCGATCATTCACAGTACATCTCGCGATATGGGGAGGATATGCCGGAGATCCGAAACTGGACGTGGAAACGCGTCGAGGCGGTGACGCCCGGGTTGATTCGATAATGAACGTTCTCGTGGTCAACAGCGGGTCGAGCAGCATCAAGTTTCAACTGCTCGACATGGAGAACGGCGAACGCCGGCTGGTCAGGGGGCTCGCCGACCGGATCGGGCTCGATGATTCGTCTATACGGGTGGAGAGCGATGGAGCCGGCGAGGACCTCCGGGAGCTTTCACTGCCGGACCATCGTTCCGCCTTCCGGGCGGTGTGCGATCTGCTGCACGGCCGGTCGCAGGCGGGCATCGACGGGGTCGGCCATCGGGTCGTGCACGGCGGCGAGAGCTTCACCGAATCGGTGCTGATCGACGACGATGTGCTCGGCGTCCTGCGGAGGCTCACGGACTTGGCCCCGCTGCACAATCCGCCGAACATCATGGGCATCGAGGTCTGCCGGGAGATGCTGCCGGACGTGCCCATGGTGGCGGTATTCGATACGGCCCTCCATCAGACGATGCCTCCGAAGGCGTACCTGTATGGACTGCCCATCGAGTTGTACGAGCGACACGGAATCCGCAAGTACGGCTTTCACGGGACCAGCCACATCTACGTCGCGCGTGAGGCGGCCCGGGCGCTCGGCCGGCCGCTCGAAGATCTGAGACTGATCACGTGTCATCTGGGCAACGGCTGCTCGATCACCGCCTTCCGAGAGGGCAGGAGCGTCGACACCTCGATGGGATTCACCCCGCTGGAAGGGCTGGTCATGGGCACGCGTTGCGGCGACCTCGATCCGGCCGTGCCGCTATACCTGATTCGGGACCTGGGAATGAGCCCGGAGGAGGTG
>JBDKUU010000832.1:0-3503 GCA_039679525.1 Phycisphaerales bacterium
TGGACAGGCTCGGATCCATCGTCGCCGGGACGGTCCAGGTCGTCATCATGATGCCGAAGGAGGCGGTTAGGAACGCCCGGCCGACCATCGCGGGGTTGAAGATGTTGGCCCCGAGTCCGCCGAAGACCATCTTGCCGATGCCGACGGCGAAGGTCGCGCCGATCGCGCCGGCCCACAGGGGCAGGGCTGGCGGCAGGGACATCGCCAGAATGATGCCGGTGACGACGGCGCTGAGGTCGCCGAGCGAGTTGGGCTTTTTCCGGACCAGGTTGCAGAGCCATTCGGTGACGAGGCACCAGCCCACGCACACGGCCAGAAGCGCCAGGCCTCTGCCGCGGAAGTAGACGGCGGCGGCGATCACGGCCGGCGACAGTCCGATGAGGACGTCGAGCATGATCCGCCGCGTCGACAGAGGCTGTCGTACGTGGGGAGCGAACGATACGTTGAAATCTTGGGGCATCGATGAGTTCCTTGGCATTCGGGAGGAACGGGCTTCGATCAGCTCGGCATCTTCTTTTTCTGCCGGGCCAGGAGGATTTTGCCCGTCTTGATGTAGCCGGTCAGGTCGATGTTGGCCGGACACACGAAACTGCAACAGCCGCACTCGATGCATGCGGTCATGTAATAGCTCTGGGCCAGGTCGAGCATGTTGTTCTTCACGGCGTGCGCGATCTTGGTCGGACAGAGGTTCTCGGGACACGCCTGAATGCACCGGCCGCAGCGGATGCACGGAGTCTGCCGCTGTTCGAACCGGCCCTTGCCGATCTGCTGCTGCGTCAGGACCATCAGGGCGCCGCCGGTCTTGGTGATCGGCGTGCTGAGGTCCGCGATGGCGATGCCCATCATCGGGCCTCCCATCACGACCTTGACGGCGTCCTGCGTCATGCCGCCGCAGTGATCGATTAGCGTCTGGACGGGGGTTCCGAGCTGGACGTAATAGTTGCCCGGCCGGGCGATCCCCAGACCCGTGACGGTGACCACGCGGTGGGTGAGCGGCCGATTGTACACGACGGCGTCGGCGATCGCCGCGGCGGTGGCCACGTTGCTGACGACCACGCCGATCATGGGCGGGATTCCGCCGGTCGGGACGATCTTCTTCGTCACGGCCCGGATGAGCTGCCGTTCGCCGCCCTGCGGATACTTCGTCTTGACGGGCGCCACGCGGATGGCCGACGCCAGGCCGAGATTCTGGAGCGACGTGCTCATTCGCTCGATGGCCTTGGGCTTGTTGTCTTCGATCGCGATGTAGACGTCCTTGGCGCCGCAGGCCCTGGCGATGAGCTGGACGCCCGTGATGACCTGCTCGGTCCACTCCATCAGAACGCGATAGTCGCAGGTGATGTAGGGTTCGCATTCGCAGCCGTTGACGATCAGCGTGTCCTTGGGTGTCTTGGCGTCAGGCTGGATTTTGACGTTCGTCGGGAAGCCCGCGCCGCCCATGCCGACGATCCCGGCGTCGCGAACCGCGTTGCAGATCTGTTCGGACGTGAACTTGTTGGGATCGAAAGCCTGCGGCCGCTGGAACGAGGGCACTACCGGCTGGACCGGCGAGTCGGCCTCGACGACCACGCCCATCGTGCGTCCGAGAACCACGTGCGGCAGCAGCGTGACGTCTTTCACCTTGCCGGCTACCGGCGTATGGACCGGCGCGCAGACGAACGCCTTGCACTCGCCGATCCTCTGGCCGGCGGTCACCGCGTCGCCTTTCTTCACGGCCGCCTGGGCCGGAGCGCCGATGTGTTGGCTGAGAAGGATGGAAAGTTCTTTGGCCGCGGGCCCGGGTTCGATGGCCCGGTCTTCGGTGAGCAGCTTGCCCTCCGGCGGATGCACTCCCCCGGTGAACGAGCGGCTGTCTTGTGTCGCTGTGGTCATAGACAATCGGTTCCGGAACTCACTTTGTTTGATGCCGCCGAGTCAGGACGCGCACAACCAGCATCACTCCTGCCGTGGCGGCCAGAGCCATCGTCGCGGCAAGCGGCATCTGGTACCGCGCGCTCACGACGCCCTCCATCAGCTTTCCGAATCCCGCCAGCGTCCCGATAAACACCACGAGAGGCAATAGGAAGGCAAGCACCACCGTCCACGCGATCGACGGACCTCCGGCACAGCCAAGCTGTGCGTAGATCTTCTGACATTCGTGGGCGTGACTACAGCCTTCACAGGACTCGGATTGGACCATCCTTTTCTCTACCATCGAGGCAAAGCCACCAGTATAATGCCCGCGGTTGGACCATCAAGCAAAATCTTATGCGTCAGGAGTACGTGTCGTGGTACGCAGAGCGATTCTCGCAACCGCCTCCCTCGGTCTGTTTTTGACGGTCCTGTCGGGTTGTGCCGTCAATCCTGTTACGGGAGAAGAAGAGATGATGTTCTTCTCGCCGGAGAAGGACGTGGCCTTGGGCCGCAAGTACTCCCCGGCCATCGAAAAAGAGCTTGGAGGGCTGGTCCCCGACGACAACCTCCAGAACTACACCAATCAAATCGGCCAGAAGATCGCCAGGGTTTGCCACAGGCCGGACTTGTCGTATCATTTCGCGGTCGTCGAAGAGGGCGGCGCCAACGCGCTGGCCGTGCCCGGCGGCTACGTCTACATCACTCGGGATTTGCTTAAGGAACTCAAGTCCGAGGCCCAACTGGCCGCGATCCTCGGGCACGAGGTCGGCCACGTGGTCGCCCGCGACACGATGGCGGCCATCAGCCGTCAGATCGGAACCACCGCGCTGCTGGCGGCCGCCGTGGCGGGCGACGCGCCGGGCGACGTAACGCGTGCGACGGCTTTCGTTTCCAGCGTGCTGAGCCTGCAGTACAGCCGGGACGACGAGAAGGACGCCGACATGACCGGCCTGTCGTACATGACCCAGGCCGGATACGATCCCAACGGCATCGTCGAGACCATGAGGATCCTGCAGGACCTTCAGACCTACCGGCCGATCGAGTTCTTCTCCACTCACCCGAATCCGGAGAGCCGAATCGCGTACCTGGAGGACCGGATCTCCCGGCGGTATGCCGGACTGAGCGGTCTGAAGGTCGGCAAGGACGAATATGAGCAAAAGGTCCTGACGCCGCTGGCCCAATTGAAAGAGAAGGAACGCATCAAGACTCAGAACCTGGAGCCTTGGGGGACGAAAGAGAAGCCGGCTCCTTGAGTTGACGTCGGCGGCCTCGGGATGTCAAACGCTCGCGATCGGCGAGGCCGGACGGCCCGCCATCCGCAGGATGCGCGCCGGTTCTTCCGGGAATCCCGTCTTGGCCGAGAGATAGGCCGATTCGAGCACGGCCATGTTCTTGAGGCTCTCGGCGCCGGGGAATTCGTGCTGATCGGGGGTCAGCAGGCTCAGGGCGAAGCTCGAAAGCAGGCGTTCCATCAGGAGCTGCTCGGTCTCCTGGTATTGCCATTTCTGATCGTCCTGGCCACCGCGGGTCAGGACGACCTCGGTGTCGGTGACGGTCAGGCGGCCCTCCTTGCCATGTACCTCCACGCAGACACGTCCGGCCCGGCTCTC
>JBDKUU010000833.1:0-3274 GCA_039679525.1 Phycisphaerales bacterium
GGCACGTGAACCTACGGCTGCGCGTGACGGGCGGGAAAGTAGAGAGACAGCAGGCGATCCTGACCGCCTTGATGAGTTGCAGTTCCTCGACCGTCAATCCCCGCGCCGATTGCAGCGCTCGAGGGGCTGACCATCTTTCGTGAAGAACAGCGACTGCGGCAGATCATAGTGGAACGGCTCAGGGTGTAGAGGAAGTTGGGATGATGGAGGATGGTCAGGTCTTGAGTGGCATCGCGACATCCTGTGGAGCCACCTCGTGCGAAGGAGAACCATCGTGGCACGGCGGGGCCGAGACGGATCAGGCGTCGGCCTCGGCGAGGGTGGAGGCGGATGCGGAGCCGCGTCAGACCAAGCGATGACTGCCGGGCAAGGCGAGGCTTCACGCCCTGACAGAACTGCTGTCCAACATATCTACTAAGAAGGGACATCACTTCCCGCCGCCCTGGGCCGTGATGCGTTAGGTGGGATGACGCCCATTTCTGGGGCTTGGTCACTGGCCGAGCGGCTCCACGCCTGCGGTGTGGGAGGGTATGGCGGTGCCGTCGGCGAATTGACAGGTTGGCATGATGCAGCCTACACGACTTCGTGCCCCAGGAACAATTGCCAAGCGGGGGAACCGTGAAACCCGAAGACGAAGCCCGCCAGACAATCGACGAATTGCTCACCGCCTGCGGGTGGGAGGTGCAGGACTGCAAGGTCCTGAACCTCTCGGCCGCTCGGGGCGTGGCCGTGCGTGAGTATCCCCTGCTGTCCGGCTACGGCTTCGCCGACTACCTGCTCTACGCCGACGGCAAGGCGGTGGGCGTGGTCGAGGCCAAGCCCGTCGGCTCTACACTCACTGGGGTCGAATGGCAATCGCAGGGGTATGTGGAGGGCCTGCCGCCGGAGGTCCCGGCCCACCGTCGGCCGCTCCCTTTCCACTACGAATCCACGGGTGAAATCACACAGTTCACCAGCCGCGTTGATCCCGAGCCACGCAGCCGGGAGGTCTTCGCCTTCCATCGGCCGGAGGAACTGATTCGCCTCGCCCGGCTCGACCAGCAACTGCGAGGCGGGATGCAGACGCTCCCCGAACTGAACACCGAGGGGCTGTGGACCGTGCAGGTCGAGGCGATCCGCAAGTTGGAGCACTCGCTCGCCGACAACCGACCAAAGTCCCTGATCCAGATGGCAACAGGCTCTGGCAAGAGTCGAACCGCCTGTGCCGCCTGCTATCGTCTCGTGAAGTTCGCCGGGGCCCGACGCATCCTCTTCCTCGTGGACCGCAACAACCTGGGGCGACAGGCGGAGAAGGAATTCCGCAACTACCTGAGCCCCTACTCCAATATGCGGTTCGGCGAGGAGTTCAACATACAGCGGCTCCGGTCGCCCGTGATCGCCGATACCAGCCGGGTCTGCATCTCCACCGTCCAGCGCTCTTCTCGGTGTTGCGGGGTGAGGATATCACCGATAGTGTCCCGATGGTGCGGGGGATGGACATCGTCCCCAACACCGCCCGCCTCTGCGTGATGAACCTGTTCCTGCACGGCATCGAAGGCGACCCCTGCCCCATCGAGTGCGTGGACTCGCTGGCCACGGAGCCGAGCGATCACTTCAGCCTGGTGCTAACCAACCCGCCCTTCGGCAAGAAGTCCAGCATCGCCATCGTGAGCGAGGCGGGGGAGTTGGAGAACGAGGATGTCTCCTACGAACGGACGGACTTCTGGACCACCACCAAGAACAAGCAGTTGAACTTTCTGCAGCACTGCCGCTCGATGCTGAAGGCGACGGGCCGCTGTGCCATCGTCGTGCCGGACAATGTGCTGTTCGAGGGTGGTGCGGGCGAGACCGTCCGGCGGCACCTGCTGGAGCAGTGCGATGTCCACACGCTGCTGCGATTGCCGACGGGCATCTTCTACGCCCAGGGCGTCAAGGCCAATGTCCTCTTCTTCGATAACCGCCCCGCCCGAGAGCAACCGTGGACCGAGCGGCTGTGGGTCTACGACCTGCGGACCAACCAGCACTTCACCCTCAAACAGAACCCGCTGCGGCGTGAACACCTCGATGACTTCGTGACCCGTTACAAGCCTGATAACCGACACCGGAGGCGGCAGACGTGGTCCGAAGACAACCCCGACGGCCGCTGGCGATCCTATACCTATGAGGAACTGGCCAAGCGAGACAAGCTGAACCTCGACATCTTCTGGGTCAAGGACGAGAGCCTCAGTGAATCGGAGAACCTGCCGGAGCCGGACGTGCTGGCACGGGAGATCGCCGAGGACCTACAGGCGGCTTTAGAGCAGTTCTCGCAGATCGTGAATGGGTTGTCTGAGTCCTGAGACTGGGGCCAGTGAGCGGCCACCATAGGTCCGGACGGGGGGGCCGCAGCAATATGCGACCCGACTGCCCGACAACGAGGAGGTTCAGATGAGACTGACTTGGGAGCAACTTGGCCGACCCACCCGAGAGGGCGTATACCCCGTGGCCTACGGGGGACGGACCATCTATGTCACAGTCTCAGAGAGACTGATTGCGGCGGCTGCGGAGCGAGGCGGAAACCCGACCGTGCGGCTTTCCGCTAAGCACTCATCCGTGAAGGACGACGAGAACTATTACACCGCCCTTAGGTTTGTGTGAGTGGGCCGCCAAGGAATCAGGGAAGCGTCGTTCTCCCACCGAACTGGATGACCCCTTGGCGGATGCGTCCCCTCGCTGCCTCGTCTGCTCGAGTCCCATCATTCCCTTTGGTCACTGCACTGGGAATGCTCTGGCCGGGCCCGTCGGCACCTCGATGGACGGCGACAGGCGGTCGAGATTGTGGATCGCCACGGATCGCCTTGCGTCGCCGGGCCTCGGGTTGCGGCTGGCCGAGCGGCGGAGAGCCAAGGCAACCTTGCAGTAGGTAGTCCGCTCGCCTATTCGCCTGTCGCCGAACAAGACCTCACACAGGTCGGCCGCCCTCTTCAGGTCGTTCTGCATCACCCTCTGCAAGATGCGGCCCATCTCGGCCCGTGCATTTGAGGATGGGATTATCGCCACGCTGGAGAAGCTGGCGGCTGACCCCGAGCAACTGACAACTTGCTTGAACATCGGCCGCCGCACGAATCAGGAGACCGTTGGGAAGCTTGAGAGTAAGGCGGAGCGTCTTAGGCTGCGTTTCGACGTAATGAGCAAGAAGGTGGGGAAGCTGGTGGCCGTGTTTGAAGACAGCGACTGCGTGCCCGCGGCCGTGAAGGAGCGGTGCGTCGCCTTGGATCAGGAGCGATCCCAACTGCGGCGGGAGATCGAGCGGACG
>JBDKUU010000834.1:0-2399 GCA_039679525.1 Phycisphaerales bacterium
GCGCGGGTTCATTCTCGTGGTCGAAGGGGCCATTCCCATCGGCTCCAACGGCCTGTTCTGCGAGATCGGCGGCGATACGACCATGATCGAGGCCATGGGCAAGTTCGGCGCCGCGGCATCGCAGATCATCGCCGTCGGCGCGTGCGCCTCGTTCGGCGGCATCCCGGCGGGCGCTCCGAATCCCACACAGGCGCTCGGCGTCAGCGGGGCTCTCTCGCATCTGGGGATCGCCAAATCGGTCATCAACATCCCGGGCTGCCCGGTCCATCCGGATTGGCTCGTCGGGACGATCTCCACGATTCTGACGACCGGCGCCGCGCCGGCCCTGGACTCCTCCGGAAGGCCCACGGCGTATTTCGGCGCCCCCGTCCACAATACATGTCCCAACCTGAATTCCTACAACTCCACCTACGCCCGGCAGGCAAACCACGCGCGCGATCGAAGTTGCCTGACGTGCCACACGCGCACGGATTCCCATGTGGCGAATCCTCGCAGCCTGGCCGGCGGCGGATGCCTGTACGCCCTGGGCTGCAAGGGCAGAAAGACATACGCCGATTGCGCGACGAGAAAGTGGAACAGCCCCGCCAAGGGCCAGCCCGGCGTCAACTGGTGCGTTCAGGCCGGCGGTCCCTGCATCGGTTGCACCGAGCCGACTTTCCCGGACGGAATGTCGCCGTTCTACACTCTCAACGGACCCGGAGCCGACGATTAGACGCGTCCGATGTCTCTCGAAGGCTCGCGTCACGACCAGTCTTTGTTGGGTTCCATAGGGGTGTTGGTACATCCAGAATTGATGGATACGGAGAGTTCTGCAAATGAAAACTGCATGGGTTCTGTTGTCAGCACTACTGTTCGCCATTCCCGCCGAGGCCGTGGTGGTCACGTGCGTCAATGAAGGCGGCAGCGTGGTGCGAATCGACTACAACGCCGGCGACGAGTCCGTCCTGCCGAGGGCCTTCGCGCTCGATGTCACAGTCGACGGCGGCGCGACGATCACGAGCGTGTACGACTACAAGGTCGGCGACAGCACCGCCGCCGGCCGAGGGTTCGGCGTATTCCCATCGTCCATGCGTATCGATGAGAAGGGTTTGGTCGGCGACTGGGGCAAGCCGGACATGATCCCCTCGGGATCGACCGGCGTTCAGCCGGGAGTCGGGACATCCGGCGTCACCCTCGGGATGGCCTCCCGCTACAGCGGATCGGAGAATGCCCCGCTCGTCAGCGGCACTCTGTGCCGAATCCGGGTCGACATGCGAGGCGCGGCCGTCGTGAACGTGCGGGTCGCTCAGAATGCATCCGGCGGCGGAGTCGTCCTCGAGGATGCCAAGCCGGCGAAGTTCACGGGCGTCGGATGCACGCTCAACGGCTCGTCAGCCCCCGCCGCTCCGGAGGCTCCCGCCTCGATCGCCTATCCCGCCACGAGCAGCACGGGCAAGTACGCCGTGAGTTGGGCGGTTTCGGCCGGGGCCACAACGTACCGATTGGAGCGTTCCGCCGACAACGGCGGCGCCTGGACCGCGATCTATTCCGGCGCCGCGGCAACCTGCGCAGAGACCGTCGCCAGTGGGACCTACCTATATCGCGTCCAAGCTTCGAACGCCGTGGGAGCCAGCAGTTGGAGAACCGGTTCGACCGGTTGCGTCGTGTCCATCGCGACCCAACCTCCTCTGCCGCAGCCGCCGGCCTCCGTCACGTATCCGGCCACGAGCAGCACGGGCAGGTACAGCGTGACATGGCCCGCCTCGACCGGGGCGACCTCGTATCAGCTCGAACGTTCGGCCAACGCGGGGAGCGTCTGGGCCGGCGTCTATTCGGGCGCGTCGCGTTCCTACGCGGAGACCGTCGCCAACGGCACGTACCGCTATCGCGTCCGTGCGACGAACAGCGCCGGATCCAGCCTTTGGCGAACCAGTTCGGTGAACTGCGTCGTGTCCATTCCGACTCAGCCGGTAGTGCCGCAGCCGCCGGCCTCCGTCGCGTATCCGGCCACGAGCAGCACGGGCAAGTACACCGTGAGCTGGCCGGCTTCCACCGGGGCGACCTCGTACCGGCTCGAACGTTCGGCCAACGCAGGGAGCGCCTGGGCCGACGTCTACTCGGGTTCGTCGCTCTCCTACGCGGAGACCATCTCCAATGGCGCCTACCGCTACCGCGTTCGGGCAACAAACATCGCCGGTTCCAGCGCCTGGAGAACCGGCTCGACCAGTTGCGTCGTGTCCATCCCCACGACCGCGGCGACCGTCGGCAACACCACGGTGTTCTCCGGCGCTTCCACGGCGTCGAACCGCCGAGCCGTGCCATACACGATGGCTGCGGCAGGGCAGTTGCAGAGCATCAGCATCTATCACAATGGGGGTTCCGGCCAGATGATCCTGGGCGTGTACGCCGACAACTCAGGG
>JBDKUU010000835.1:0-5515 GCA_039679525.1 Phycisphaerales bacterium
GAACGGTGAAAAACCGCGCGGTTTTCTACATCGCCGTCGCACACGCCATTTCTCGAAGACATCGCTCACGATTCGTGAGTTGCTGTCTGTACGTATGTCGATTGGCAAGGCCGATTTATTACACCGCGTGCAGTTCGTTCCCGCAAGGCGCGCAGATGTCACTCGGTCCCTGAAAACTGCAACTTTCTTTGCGCGGCCGCTGTTTTTTTCCTTGCATTCCGAGGGGTGCGTTGGCAGAATACTCGCGTCAGTCCCATGGAGGTGTTTGCTTTACGCAACCCATGGGATCTCTGTGGAGGCGTCAATGACAGGCAGACAAAGGAGCACGAAGCCAGTGGCAAAGGAAGTTCTGCTGCGTGTGCTTTTGGGTACGGCCTTGTTTGCTCTCTGGGGGTGCGGTGATGGGGTCCGGATGGGTCCGCCGGCGATCGATACGACCGTGACGGTGGAGTCCGACAGGACCGAAGCGCAATTGCTCGCCGAGCTCGACAAGAAGTTCGAGAACCCTCAGGCGCATTACGATCTGGCTCGGCTGTATCACAAATCTCAAAACTGGAACAAGGCTGAGTATCATTACAAGGTGGCCCTGGGTCTACAGCCCGGCAACAAGGCCGCGCAGGCCGGTTGGGTGAAGATGTACATCGACCGCGGCGACACGGCCCAGGCCGAGCAGCTCGCCAACGGCTATATCCGGCAAGCCGGAATCCTTGTGAGCGAAACGATCCGGCTCGGGTGGGAGTTCGAGCAACTCGGACTGGACGCGTACGCGTTGCGATGCTACCGGCAGGCGCTCGAAGCCGCGCCGGACTCGTACGAGGCCAACCGGCAGATCGGTTTCTACTACTTGGGCAAGGGCGACAACAGCCAGGCCAAGCAGTACCTGTCGAAGAGCTTCCAGCTCAACCCCAGGCAGCCGGAAGTCGCCGGAGCGCTGGGCAAGCTGGGCGTCGTGGTCCAGGCGCCCGTCGAGCCGGAGCCGCTCTCGACAAGGCCGAAGTGAGCATGTTCTGAAGGTGTGCCCGGCACGCCGTGCATAAGAGCTTTTTCGTTGCCCCGTGGCGAAAGGATGCGCTGCGGGGTTTTTTCGTGCCCGCGTGGCGGCGGAGAAACCCCTCACGACGCCGGCGCCGCACAAACCGACATAGTGCTGAGGGCGGCAATTCCTCATACAGATGGGCGTACGACCGCACGAGATGTGTTTCGGCAAGTACTCGATGGGCATCGGCGACCGCTTCGGTCATCAGGGCAAGGCGCAGTTGGCCGCCATGATGAAAGCGGCCAAACAGGGCGTGGGAATCACGCCGGTCTGGAACAAGTCCAACCGCGAGCACACGATCATCGGCACGCAGCCCGCGGACGTGCGCAAAGAGGCGGATGCGGCGGTCAAGGCCTGCGGCTGGAAGGGCCCGTACTGCGTCGACGCCGACCACATCGGTCTGGGCAACGTCGACAGATTCACAGAGGCCAGCGACTTCTTCACGCTCGACGTGGCCGACTTCGTGGGGCGAAGCGCGAACGCCTCGGACATCGACTCGTTCGTAGACAAGTATCGCGACCTGCTCGGCTCGCACAGGATCGAAGGCATTCCGCAGCCGGTGGAAATCGACGAATCCCTCATGCGGGCCATCGCGGGCAAGTACCTCCTCGCGGCGCAGCAGGCCGGCGAGATCTTCCGCCACATCGAGGCGATCAAGGGCCCCGGCCAGTTCGTGACGGAAGTCTCGATGGACGAGACCGATACGCCGCAGACGCCGGTCGACCTGCTGGTGATCCTGGCCGCGATCGCCGACGAAGGCATTCCCGCCGAGACGATCGCGCCGAAGTTCAGCGGGCGGTTCAACAAGGGCGTGGACTACGTCGGCGACGCGAGGCAATTCGCTGCGGAGTTCGAGCAGGATCTGGCCGTGATCCGCTTCGCCGTGGAGTGGTTTCCGCTGCCGCGGACGCTCAAGCTCAGCGTTCATTCCGGCAGCGACAAGTTCTCGATCTACGGAGCGATCTGCCGGGCGATCCGCAAATTCGACGCCGGTCTGCACTTGAAGACCGCCGGCACGACCTGGCTGGAGGAGCTGATCGGCCTTGCCGCCGCGGGCGGCGACGGTCTGGCGATCGCCAGGGAAGTCTACGAGACGGCGCTGGGCCGCATGGACGAGCTCTGCGGACCCTACGCCACGGTGATCGACATCGACAGGAAGAAGCTGCCCACGCCGGCCCAGGTCGACAAGTGGGACGGCGAGCGATTCGCCGCGGCCCTGCGCCACGATCCGAAGTGCCCGCACTACAACCCGAATCTCCGCCAGCTCCTGCACGTGGGCTACAAGGTCGCGGCGGAAATGGGCCCGCGCTTCCTGAACGCCCTGGAGCAATACGAGTCCACGATCGCCGAGAACGTCACGACGAATCTCTACGACCGGCACATTCGGCCGGTGTTTCTTGAGGGCAGAGCATAGGACGGATGGGACGTATGGGACTGATAGGACTCTAGAACTCCACCAGTCCCGCGAAGGCGGTGAAGCCGGCGCCGAAGGAGACGAGGAGGGCCTTTTCGCCTGGATGCGGCTTGGCTTCGCGCAGGACCTTGTCCAGCACGAACATCACCGACGGCGAGGACATGTTGCCGTACTCGCGGAAGATCTCGTAAGAAAAGCGAAACGTCTCGGGCGTCAGGTCCAGATGCCTCTCGACCGCCTTGAGCACTTGCGTTCCGCCGGGGTGGACGACCCAGTGATGAATGTCCTGCGGACCCAGGCCATTGCGGGCCAGCAGTCGTTGCGTGACTTGGGCGACCGCCTTGGCGCCGATTGCCGGCACGCTTCGCGTCAGCACGTTTCGCAGCCGGCCGCCTTTTGTCGTGTAGCGAAGCTTGTCCCGATACTCCGGCAGCGTCACCGATTCGAAATCCAGGAACTGAACGAGGGCCCGGGCAGTCCTGTTTGTAGTGACGCCGTGAGGCGTTATCTTGTCTTCTCCGGATTGAAGATATGCCCTTACGGGCACACTACGAACGAGGTCTCCGTTCAAGTTCGCTTTGAGGACCGCGGCGGAGGCCCCGTCGGCAAAGATGCTGTTGCTGACGATCAGGTCGGGGTCCGGGCCGCGAAAGAAGGTCGCCGAGCAGATCTCGACCGACAGGCACAGGACGGTCTTCCTCGCCCCGGACTGGATCATCCGGCACGCGGCCTCCAGATTGGGGATCGCGCCGCCGCAGCCCATGCCCATCAGGTCAAGGACCGACGTGAACGCCGGCAGGCCGAGGTCCTCCACAAGATAGGACGACAGGCCGGGGCATAGATACCCCGTGCACGTGTTGACGACGAGGCCCTCGACCTGGTCGGGGGCCAGGCCCGCCTGGTCCAGGGCCTTGCGAGCCGCTTCCGCCGCGATGTGACGGCCGTGCTTTTCGAAGCGGCCGATCAGGCAATCGGGGTCCTGCGAGCAGATCTCTTCATCCTCGTCGACCGCGATGTACCGCCCGCGGATCGGGCCTTCGAGCAATAACTCGCGATAGAGCTCCCGCTCCTTGGGCTCCATCGCGAAGTGTCTCTCGAAGAACGCGCAAACCTCCTGCTGCGTGGCGTATCGCCTGGGATTTGCCGTCGCCAGAGCTGTCAACACCGCCTTCATTCGCCCCCCTTGCTGTCGAATCGCACGACGCCCGCAACGCGGCTGAACCACGATTGCGTGACCGACGCCGCCGGGTCGTGCTCCTGGAGAACCTTCCGCAACTGGGCCGGCTTGAAGCCGCGCAGGATCGAAAGCAGACCGTCGTGCCGAATCTCGCGGTCCAGCGGAATCGCCAGGATGCTGCAGACCAGATAGTTCAACAAGTTGCGATGGAGATCGTTGATCAGCAGGGCCCTGCGCACGAAGCCGCACAGGTGCGTGATGAGCCGGTGGATCTCGTCGTCCGTGAAGTGGTGGAAGGTCATCGAGCTGATCGCGTAGTCGAAATCGCGGACAGGTTGATACTCGAAAATGTCGGCCTGGACCAGTTTGATGCCGCCGATGCCGGATCGATCGATGGCTCTTTGCGTCATTTCCAAAGCCACGGCGTTGAAGTCCACGCAGGTGAACTCCAGTTGGTAACCCCGTCGATGGGCCCATCGCATGATCGCCAGCGGGATGTCGCCTCCGCCGACGCCGATATCAAGAATGCGGACCGGCTCGTCTTTGGGTTGGTTCTTCAGCTCGGCTTCGAGAAACTCGCGAACGACGCGAATCCCGCCGCCGATGCGATTGACGAGCTTCATGAATCGATAGCCTTCCTCGGTCAGTCGAGGGTCGCTGTCGGGCGCGTCCAGGAACTCCGAGCCGCGTGCACGCTCTCTAAACACTTGCCGACCTCCCACCACGCTCGGATTGAGCGGCGCCTGATACGCACCCTACAATCGACCCGTCTCTCGCAGGGTGCGTATCACGCACCATCTTTCTGCTCGCTTGAATCATGCGGATCATTGTCCCCATAGCTTCCCGTCGATAAGCGTGTGCCTGACTTGTCTGAGCTGAGCGACCTGCTCCTCCTGAAAGGCGGGATCGATCGTTACCGCCTGGGCCGCGATCTTCGCACAGTAGTCGCAATCGTCGCAAGAAAGACCGGCGCAGCGGCGATGCTCGAATCCCTTCACGAAGTCATCAGGGATCTTGCGGCTGTCGATGTGAAAGGGGTTCTTCTCCAAAGCGAACAGCATGCCCTGCTTTTTCAACAGCGCGTACAGCGGCCGCAGCCGCCACAGATTGACCTGGCCCGGCCTCAGAAAGTGGCGCACGGCCCAGAGCCTCTGTTTCCTGGGCGGCTGCCGGAAGCCATAGGGCAGAAGCAGCTCGGCCAAGTTCTCGCCCGACCTGCGGCAACTGTAGGCCTCCACGCGTTTGAGCAACTCCGCCGAGGGGATGCCTCGCTCCAGGAGCTTGAAATGCTCGTAGCCGAGCGTTTCATAGAAACCGATGTCCTCCGGCCGAATCCAGCCGGCCTTGATGAGCGTGGACGGGTCCTCCAGTCGTTTGAGCGTGCAGCTCAGGAAGCAGTAGTCGATGAACAGGCTTCGCGAGCCGTCGGAGCTGTGGGCGAAGCCGTTCTGATGGTAGGGCTGCATCGGGCAGTTCGGCAGGCACGGGTGATTCGCGATCAGTTGCAGCTCGCAATCGAGGGCCTCGCGGATCGACCGCAGCGTGTCGAAGTCGCGGTTGATCGAGAAGCTCTCCAGCGTCAACGCGTCGGCCCCGAGGTCTCGCCAGAATCGGGCCCGGCGGGCCGTGTCGATCTGGGCGTAGATCCCGGCCTTGATGTAAAACTGGGGAAACGCGGCCTTCACCCGCTCCAGCAGGTAGGGCGTCGAGACCGTCAATCTATGAATGCCCATCGACCCGAGACGATCCAGGAGCCGCATGAGCTTCTTCTGAAAAGACCGGCTCCACTCGCGGTTGCCCAGGCACGAGGTGTTCAGGAGGTAGTTGAAAACGATGCCATGGCGGCCCAGCTCGGCCACGTAGGCGGCCAGGTCGCGCTGGCTCAGCG
>JBDKUU010000836.1:0-2913 GCA_039679525.1 Phycisphaerales bacterium
TAGGGCACCTCGGGGCAGTGGCCCAGTGTGCGCGGGTCGGTGATCTTCCCCGCCAGTGCGGAGGCAGCTGCCGTTTCGGGGGAGCACAGGTACACCGCGTCGTCCTTCGTGCCGCTGCGGCCCTTGAAGTTGCGGGGGAAGGTGCGTAGCGAATTGGTCCCCGTCGCCGGGGCCTGGCCCATGCCGATGCAGCCGAGACAGCCTGACTCGTGGATGCGGGCCCCGGCTTCGAGGAGGGCGCCGATGCCCCCTGCGGCCAGGACGCTGGCGAAGGTCTGACGGCTGCCGGTGTTGATCTCGAAGTTGACGTTCTTGTGCCTGGTCCGGCCTTCGACGATCTTGGCGGCGATCATGAAGTCCCGGTAGCTGCCGTTGCAGGAAGAGCCGATGATGACCTGCTGGACTTCGACGTCCGACAGATCTGCGGCCCTTTTCACGTTGTCCGGATTCGATGGGCACGCGACCATGGGCTCGATTTCGTCGAGATCGATCTCGGTCACGCGATCCCACTCGGGATCGGGCCCGGCCTTGATCTCCCGCCAGACCTCTTCGCGGCCATTCTGGACAAACCATTGCCTCGTGACTTCGTCGGACGGGAAGATGCCGGCGGTGAAGCCCATGTCCACGGCCATGTTGGCGATCGTGGCCCGCGCGCTCATATCCAGATTGGCCAGGCCGGGACCGAAGAACTCCATGATCTTGCCGATGCCGGCCTTGCATGTGTACCGGCGAAGCAATTCGAGGATGAGGTCCTTGCCGGAGACGAACGGCTGAAACCGGCCTTCGACGTAGAAGCCCCAAACCTTCGGCGTGTTGATGTAGTAGGGGTGGCCCGCCATGGCAAGGGCGACTTCGACGCCGCCGGCCCCCATCGCGAGCATTCCCAGGCAGCCGCCGGTGGTGGTGTGGCTGTCTGCCCCGAGCAGGGTCTGGCCGGGGACACCGAACCGCTGGCGATGGACGTGGTGGGAGACGCCGTTGCCGGGCGGGGAGAAGATGACGCCGAACTTCTCGGCGCACGACTGGAGATAGCGGTGGTCGTCCGGGTTCCGCGAGTCGGCCTGGAGGATGTTGTGATCGACGTAACTGACCGCGACTTGGGACTGAACCGTCGGGACGCCGAGCGTCTCGAATTCGAGGTAGACCATCGTGCCTGTCGCGTCCTGAGTGAGGGTCTGATCGATGCGCAGGCCGATCTCGTCGCCTTCTTTCAACTCGCCTTCGACCAGGTGCTCCGTCAGGATCTGCTCGGCGATTGTGTTTTTCATGAGTCTGTCCCCTTCGCGGGAATAGGACGGATGGGACGTATGCGACCTATGTGACTCCCGCCGGCGTCCCGCTCTCGATTCCTTTCGGATGGGTCATTTCTTCCGGCACGACGATGCGGTCGAATTCGTCCGGGCTCAGCAGGCCCAGGGCGACGGCGGACTCTTTGAGCGTCGTGCGTTCGGCGTGCGCCTTCCTGGCGATCCGGGCCGCGTTGTCGTAGCCGATGCGCGGAGCCAACGCGGTGACCAGCATCAACGAGTTTTGCACGTATTTCTCGATCACGTCGAGGTTGGCCGTGATCCCGGCGACGCATCGCTCGCCGAAGCTGCGGCAGCCGTCGGCCAGCAGCCGGATCGATTGCAGCACGTTGTGGATGATGACCGGTTTGCACACGTTCAGCTCGAAGTTCCCCGACGCCCCGGCGATTGCGACGGCCGTGTCGTTGCCCATCACCTGGACGCAGACTTGCAGTAACGCCTCGCACTGGGTCGGATTGACCTTGCCCGGCATGATGGAACTTCCCGGCTCGTTGGCCGGCAGCGTGATCTCCCCGATTCCGCAGCGGGGCCCCGAGGCCAGCCAGCGGACGTCGTTGGCGATCTTCATCAGCGACCCGGCCAGCGTTCGGAGGGCTCCGCTGGTCTCGACCATCGTGTCGTGGGCGGCCAGGGCTTCGAACTTGTTGGGAGCGGTCACGAATGGCAGATCAGTCGACTCCGCGATCTCCCGGGCGACCCGCGCGGCGAACTCGGGATGCGCATTCAGGCCGGTCCCGACCGCGGTGCCGCCGAGGGCCAGCTCGTACAGCCGGGGCAGGCATTGCTCGATTCGCAGGCGGCCCCGTTCGATCTGCTCGGTGTAACCCGAGAATTCCTGCCCCAGCGTCAGCGGAACCGCGTCCATGAGATGCGTGCGGCCGATCTTGACGATATGCGAGAACTCGCGGCTCTTGTCGCGGAGCAATCCGGCGAGCGATTCGACGGCCGGGAGCAGTTGGTGCACGATCGCCGCGACGGCTGCGACGTGCATGGCCGCGGGGAAGGTATCGTTCGACGACTGCGACATGTTGACGTCGTCGTTCGGGTGAATGGGATGCTTGCTGCCGAGGACTCCGCCTGCCAGCTCGATCGCGCGGTTCGCGATCACCTCGTTGACGTTCATGTTCGTGTGCGTGCCGCTGCCGGTCTGCCAGACGTGTAGTGGAAAATGACGATCCAGCTTGCCGTCGACGATCTCTTGAGCGGCCCGTGTGATCAGATCCGCCTTCTCTACGGGCAACAGGCCAAGATCGCGGTTGACCTTCGTCGCGGCCTTTTTGAGAATCCCGAATGCGACGATCACCTCCGGCGGCATAGTTTCCCGGCCGATGTCGAAGTTCCGCAGGGATCGGGCGGTCTGGGCCCCGTAGTAGGCGTCCGCGGGGACCCGCATTTCACCCATCGTATCGTGTTCGATCCTGAACGCCATGGCCCGACTCGCCCCAGGTGTTCTCGTCATGCATCCGCCGTTACCATTCGCATGCCGTCTTGGCGTCTACTGTACGGATGGACGCCCCGGCGGTTCTGAGAATGCCGGGCAAACCGACGAGAGCATCATCAGGCTGGTCGGTCTGTCCATAGCAGGATAGAATGACGCCATCGAGAC
>JBDKUU010000837.1:0-2607 GCA_039679525.1 Phycisphaerales bacterium
CATTGTCCTCCGCCTCGGCGAAGGCCCTGGCACAGTCGGTGGCGAGATCCTCGGCCAGCGAGATCAGGGCGTCCTCGCTAAGCTCGACACTGAGCCTCGTCAGGATGTCCCAGGACCTGGCCGTCAGTTCGACGTTGCCCCAGCCCTGCGCACTCTCGGTGGCGCCAACGTTCTCGCCCCTGGGATAGGCGGTCAATCCGCCCGTCTTCTTCGGCTCGTTGCTGTGGTCCGAGCTCATCGGCACGACCCGCAGGTTCCGCCGCGCGTTGCCGTACTGCTCGCGGAGGTCGATGGTCGTCTGCTCGAACGTGTCCGGCACCAGGAATCCGCCGGCGGTGTTCACTCCCTCGGACATCGCGCGGCTGTCGGCGAAGTTCTCGCGGTCGAAACGCATGCCCCGCTGCTCGCAGAGCTGGCGCGACCGGGCGTGACCGTACAGCGCGGAACGCAGCCACATGCCGCACCAGTAGGCGTCTTCCGCTGCCTTGGGGCCCTTGAAAGCCCGCAACTGGCCCGCCCGATAGAGCCGGGGGGCGCCGATCACCTCGATCCGCTCGCCGCTGGCGATCTCGGGCGTGGTCTTGCGCTGCTGGGGCCTGGTGAGCTCCGCCGTGAAGTTCTCCTGATCCTCCTGCAGCTTGGCTTGTGCGAGGTACTGCTTGGCCCGCTCCTGGTGCTCGATGACCAGTTTGCGTTCATCCTCGGTGCAGACGCGGTTTTCGTCCTTGGCCTTGTTGAGTGTCTCCTCGGCCAGGGCATTTTCCTGATTGGCCTGTTGTCGCAACTCCAGCGAATTCATGTTTGCTCCTTTGCTGGGGCAAAAGAAAAACGGCCACACCGAGGGTACTGGCCCCAGTACGGCCGTTTTCTTTTCTGTTCGTCCCGCCCGCCCGGCTGGCCGGCCCGGCGTCGAGAGCCCCGAATTGTCTTGGGCCCATAGGCCCGCTTCAATGCCTTTCTATCTTCACGTAACACGCCCGGAGACTCGGCCCGGGCTTCATACCGGTCACGACTCGGGCGGCCGGGAATAAGTTCGAATCAGTTCACTCTCGCGCACAAGCCGCCCCATCTCGGCGGCACTGATCGGTTTGGATACGGCGGGCCCCGCCGCGGCGGCCGATGCGGCCGTGTCGCTCGTCCCTCGTCGATCTTCGCTCGGTGCGGACGGCGTTTGCTGCGGTTGTTCGCAAATTTCGGCCGGTTTCTGGGCCTTTTTCGCCGCTTCCAGCGAGCGGGCGGCGACGCTCGTGTCCGGATAGGCCGGATAGGTCACGGGGCCCACATCGTAGAGCCGGGCCTTCTTGAGCGTCCGCAGGGGGCTATCCTCGTCGGAATAGTCCCACGCATCGGCCAGTGTGGTGAACGCGAAGGAGCAGCCGCTGACGTCGCCGCGTTCGACGCTGGTCAGCGTGTCGCGGCCCACCTGGGTGTCGGGAACGTCGATTTCGAACCACAGGCCCTTGGAATCCTCCTTGAGCCGCAGCGTTTTGGCCTTGTTGCGGCCCAGGATCAGGTTCGAATCGTGGTTGAACAAGCCCCGGATGTCGTCGTCCTCGATCGTGTCGGAAAAGCATCCCGGCTCGATCTGCTCGCGGAACCAGCCGATGTCGGTGACCGACTTGAACACCGCGGCGTAGCCGACGAGCTTCTTGGCCTTGCCCTCGCCCTCGACGCGGATCTCGACGGGAAACGTAAGATGCCGTTGCTCGATGTCGGGAATCTGTGTCTTTTCGGCCTCTTTAGCCATTGTGGCCTCCCATTCTCTGCATGATGTCCTCGGCGATCGCCTCGGCGTCGTCGTCCCGCAGCGGCATGTCCTCGACAAACCACTCGGCCGTCACGGCCGAGAGAACCTCAGCGACTTCGGCGGCCCGATGCAATCGCGTCTCTCCGTAGGCTGTTACAGCGCCGGTCAGTACCTCGCAGGCCCACTGGCGATGCCGCTGCCACCAGGCGTCGCCACAGACCCTGTCCCGCGTCGCCTTGATCTGTTTGGTCACGATCCGCCGGCACTGGGCGACCAGAAGTCCCCGATGCGCCGCCCGCGATGGATCGTCAGCCGGGTCGACGGGGTCAATGGGGTCCTTCGCCTGCGGCTCCTCTTTCGCCGGCGGCGTCAGTGTCCCGGCCGGCACCATGTTCAGGGGATCCAGGTAGGTGTCGCCGGCGGGGCCGATGGGATTGAGATTTTCCTTGGCGCGAATGTCATTGATCGAGAGGTAACCCCACTGGCGGCCGGATGCGTAAAAGGCCGTCCGGGCCTCCGTATTGCCCCGCAGGGCGGCATCGGCCAAAATCTCGCAGAACATGCGGCCCCGCTCGGCAGGCATGAACAGCTTGTAGTTGACCTCCTGCTCCCACTTGCGGAACCAGTACAGCATCGTCGTGCAGACGAAGTCGATCTGGAGCTGCTCGACGTTGTTGTACTTCGAAAACTCCATCGAGCTGAGCTTGTGCGGCGGGATCTGGAAGATCCGCGAACAGTCATCGACCGTCCACTTCATCACCTCCAGGGCCTGGGCCTTGTCGGGCTCGATCCCGATCTTGTTCCACTTGGTGCCCTCTTCCAGAATCTGCATGCGGTGGGCGTTGGAAAGGCCCGTGTGC
>JBDKUU010000838.1:0-4230 GCA_039679525.1 Phycisphaerales bacterium
GGCCTTGGCCCGTTTCGAATTTTGGATTTTGGTCCTTGGTGCTTGTTTCGGATTTCGATATTCGGATTTCGGATTTGGAGACGCGACGCATGTCGAGATGTCAAAAGACTTCTGCGGACCTGCTTAGCCGCGGGATTCCTCCCTGCTCTTTTTTATGCGCCCCGCGTCCGCAGGCGTGTCGTTGCGGAAGGCGGCCCATCACGTCTCCGTTGTGCACCTGTTGCTAAAGGGGCCCCTTCCCGCGACCGATATGGAAAAGCAAAGAGAGGGCCTTTGGACCATGAAGACAATTGCGGTTGTGAATCAGAAAGGCGGGTGCGGCAAGACGACGACGGCCGTGAATCTGGCCGCCGCGTTTGCCGAACAGGGCAAGAACGTGCTGCTGGTCGATCTGGATCCCCAGGGACACGCCAGCATCGGACTGGGCAGCGATCCGGACATCCTCGCGCACACAGTCTACGACGCCCTGACCAATCCGAAGATCCCGTTGAGCAGCGTTCTGGTGCCGACGACGACGACAGGACTGACTCTGGCCCCTGCCAGCATCATCCTGGCCAGCGCCGAGATCGAGCTGTCGCAGGCCACGAGCCGGGAGCTGGTCCTGGCGAATCTGCTCCGGTCGGTCGGCGACCAGTACGACCTGTGCGTCATCGACTGCGCTCCGGCCTTCGGCATCCTGACCATCAGCGCCCTGGTGGCGTGCACCGACGTGCTCGTGCCGGTCCAGGCGCACTACTACTCGATGGAAGGGCTCCGAAGGGTGATGGAGACCATCCGCCTGATCCGCGGCCGGTTCCATCCCTACTCGGCGGAGAATCTCAGCATCCTGCTGACGCTCGTCGAAGACCGGACCATGGTGAGCCGGCAGATCCAACTGCAGGTCCGCGAGATCTTCGGCCCCATGGTGTTCCATACCGTGATCCACAACAACGTCCGACTCAGCGAGGCGCCCAGCGCCGGCGAGTCGGTGCTGCTGTACGCCCCCCGCAGCCGGGGCGCGTTGGAGTACAGGGCCCTGGCGGCCGAGATCCTGGGCGATTCCCATACGGTCGAACCCGTGGAGAGCGGCCCGGCGCGACGGGGTCTGCAAAAGGACCTGTCGTCGATGTTCGACGGCTTGCGTCCTGTCGAAGAGGCCGCCCCGCCGACTCAGAATCTGATCGAAGGCGAATCCGTCGCCGAGACGCCCAGCCTGCAAACGGAGGCCCTGTTGGCCACGTGAGAGCCTGTCGGCGAGGGTCGCGGAGGGGACAATGCGGTTTAGATGAAGAAGGCACGGTTCCGGCCGAATCATGAGCAAGTTACCGAAGAACCCCTCCGCCCCGAAGACCGACGGCAGCCGCCAGATCGGCGATCTATTGGTCCGCAAGGGCTTGATCACTCCCGATGAGCTGCTCGGGGCGCTCAACGAGCAGCGGGAGAAAGGCGGTCGCCTCGGCGAAGTCCTCGTCCGCCTGCAGATCCTCGACGATCTGACCCTCGGCAACGTCCTGGCCGAACACCTCGCCATCGAGTACGTCAGCCTCGACGATCCCACGAAGATCGATCCCAAAATCGCACGCGCCCTGCCGGAGGGAATCGCCAAGCGATTCTGCCTGCTGGCCCTGCGGGAAGAGAACGGCAAGCTCGTGACCGTGATGGCCGACCCGCTCGACGTGGTCGCCATCGACACCGTCATGCTCAAGATGCAGCGGCCGATCAAACCGGTGATCGGCGCCGCCGGCGAGATCAAACGGGCCATCGAGATGGTCTACCACGGCTCGGACATCGAGGAGCGGCAGCTTCGCGACCTGGTCGCCATAGAGAACGACGTCGAGGAAGAGCCGGCCGAGAACATCACGATCGAGGAGCGGTCCGAGGCCGAGGGCGGCAGCGAGGAAGCGGCCAACCAGGCCCCGGTCATCCGATTCGTCGATCTGCTGCTGCGGCAGGCGGTCAAGAACCGCGCCAGCGACGTGCACATCGAGCCCCAGGCGGAGTCCACATCCGTGCGAATCCGCGTGGACGGCGTGCTCCGCGAGGTCGTGCCTCCGCCCAAGAGAATGCACCCGTCCGTCGTCGCCAGAATCAAGATTCTGGGCCAGATGAACATCGCCGAACGCCGGCTTCCCCAGGATGGGCGTCTGCGAATCCGAACCTCCGGCCGGGACATCGACGTCCGCGTCTCGACCATTCCGACCATCTACGGCGAAAAAGTGGTCATGCGAATCCTCGACGCGGCGGCGGTCAGCCATGACCTCAACCGTCTCGGCATCGAGCCGGCCGCTATGCTCGAACTCAAGTCGATCCTGTCGCGGCCGCACGGCATCATCATCGTCACCGGACCGACCGGCAGCGGCAAGAGCACGACCCTCTACGCGGCGGTCAACTACCTCAAGAACCCCGGCGTCAACATCACGACCGTCGAGGACCCCGTGGAATACCGCCTGGCCGGCATCAACCAGATCCAGACCAAGTCGGAGATCGGGCTGGACTTCAGCATGTGTCTCCGCGCGATCCTGAGGCAGGACCCGGACATCATCCTGATCGGCGAGATCCGCGACAAAGAGACTGTCGACATCGCCATCAAGGCTTCGCTGACCGGGCACCTCGTCCTGAGCACGTTCCACACGAACGACGCCCCCAGCGCGATCAGCCGGCTGACGTACATGGGCATCGAGCGATACCTGCTGGCCTCGACGCTGAACCTCGTCGTGGCCCAGCGGCTCGTGCGGAAGATCTGCGAGAACTGCAAGGAGCCGGTGTCGCTGACCGACGAGGACCTGCGGAGAATGCGCGTCGAGCGAAAACGGACCGAGGGCGTGACGTTCTACCACGGCAAAGGCTGCTCCGCCTGCGGGAACACCGGCTATCACGGCCGGCTTCCGATCTTCGAATTCCTCGTCGTGGATTCGGACATCAGCGAGCGGATCATCGCCGGCCAGAGCGAGTCGCAAATCAAGGATTCGGTGCGCCGCAAGGGCTACGGCAACCTCCTGGAAAGCGGAACCAGGGCCGTCTTCCAGGGCCTGACGACCGCCGAGGAAGTGATCAAAGTGGCCTCCATGGGCGAAGCCTAGAAGAATTGATGATGGATGATTTGTGATTGATGATTGAGGGCTGTCGCTCTCCAAATCGGGAATCGCGAATCGACAATCCTGACGATGGGTGAGAAATGAAGAGCTATACCTATCTCGCTCGCGACGCGAACGGGACCCGGAAGGAAGGCATGCTGGCGGCCAACTCCGCCAACGAGGCCCTGGAGATCCTGCACACCCGCCAGCTCACGCCGATCGGCGTCTATGAGACCCTGGCCCGAGGCCAGAAGAAACGCAAGGCCACGCGCCGCGGCCGGGTCCGATCCGCGGACCTGGGCGCCGTCTGCTGGCAGTTGAGCACGATGCTCGAGGGCGGCCTGACCATCACCGCCGCGCTCGACATCATCGCCGAGGACACCGAAAATCTCCAGCTCCGCCACATCCTGCAGCAGGCCCGAACGAAAGTCAGCGAAGGCAAGCTCCTCTCCGACGGATTGAGCGAGTTTCCCCAGGTGTTCAACCGGCTGGCCCTGGCCATCGTGATCGCCGGCGAGACCGGCGGCGACCTGGCCAAAGCCATCCGCACCCTGGCCGAGCACTTCGACGGGCGGGACCGCATCGCCAAGAAGATCCGCGGCGCCGTCTCCTACCCGATCTTCGTGCTGAGCTTGATCACTCTGATCGTTATCGGCATCATGGCCCTGATCGTCCCGAGATTTCAGGCGATTTTCACGCAGCTCGGCAGCAAGCTCCCCCCGTTCACCCGCGCGTTCATGGGCGTGTACGACGTGCTGTGCCACAACCTGCTGTACGTGGCCGTCGCGATCGTGGCGATCGTGGTCGGCGCGGTCCTGGCGGCCCGGACGCCGAAGGGCCATCGATTCCTCAGCAAGGCCGTCCTGCGAATGCCGCTCTTCGGCAAGCTGTTCTCCGAGGCGTTCATCGCGATGTTCTGCAAGACCGTCGCGACGCTGCTGGAGGCGGGAGTGCCCGTGCTGGAAGCCTTCGAGATCCTGCGAGGCATGAGCTCCAACGACGTGATCATCTCGGCGATCGCCCGGGTCAAGCAGCACGTCACGGGCGGCTCGAACGTCGCCCTGGGCATGGCGGCCGCCGGGTTCTTCCCCAACCTCGTGGTCAAGATGGCCCAGGTCGGCGAGGAAAGCGGTTCGCTGGCGACCATCCTGCGGAAGACCAGCGAGCATTATGAGCG
>JBDKUU010000839.1:0-9044 GCA_039679525.1 Phycisphaerales bacterium
GTTCCAGTTCATCGAAATCATGGGTTGCCCCGGCGGCTGCATCGGCGGCGGCGGCCAGCCCTACGCCACGGCCAACTCGATCCCGCTCGACGAAGAGTCGCTGCGGCTTCGGGCCCAGGCCCTCTACGACCTGGACCGGTCCAAGTCGATCCGCCGGAGCCACGACAATCCGGACGTCCAGAGACTCTATCGCGAGTACCTGGGCCGGCCGCTCAGCGAGAAATCGCACGAGCTGCTCCACACGCATTACAAGGCGAAGCTGCCGCGGGGCATCGTCTCGCCTGAGTTGAAGATCGTCTAAGGGGGTGGTTTTGTGACGACGGTGAAGGACGACAAGTCCGTGCGAGGGTGGATCCGCGATCGGATCAAGCCCGAGCAGATAGAGAAGTACCTCGACAACGGTCGGGACTTCATCGACGAGCCCGCGATCGAGCGGGCTCTGGCGGCCAACCGGGGCTGTGACGCCAGGCGGGTCCGCGACATTCTGGCCAAGTCTCTCGCCATCGAGACGCTGACGCCGGATGAAACGGCCTGCTTGATCAACGTCACGGACCCGGAGCTGTTGGCCGAGATGCGGCACACCGCCTCGGCGGTCAAAACGAAGGTCTACGACAACCGGTTCGTGACCTTCGCGCCGCTGTACCTGGCCAATCTGTGCGTCAACAACTGCGCGTACTGCGGTTTTCGGGACAGCAACCATGCGGAAACCCGGATGATCCTCTCGCAAGACGAGGTTCGCCGGGAGGCCGAGGTGCTGGCCGGGCAGATCGGCCACAAGCGGCTGATCGTGGTCTACGGCGAGCATCCGAGGTCCGGCGTCGAGTACATGGCCGAAACGTTGAAGACCATCTACGACGTCAAGGTCAAGACCCGGCGCGGCTGGGGCCAGATTCACCGCTGCAACATCAACGGGGCCCCGCTCCAGGTCGAAGAATATCGTATCGTGAAGGAAGCCGGACTCGGCACGTACCAGGTGTTCCAGGAGACGTACCACAAGGCGACCTACGCGAAGCTCCATCCGAGCAACACGATCAAGGGCGACTATCGCTGGCGGCTGTACTGCATGCATCGCGCGATGGAAGCCGGGATCGACGACGTCGGGATCGGGCCGCTGCTGGGGCTCTATGACTGGAAGTTCGAGGTCATGGCGCTGCTGTTTCACGCGATCGATCTCGAGAAGAAGTTCGGGATCGGGCCGCACACGATTTCGTTCCCGAGACTGGAGCCCGCGCACAACACGCCGTTCCTCAACGACCTTCCGTATCGGGTCAGCGACGAGGACTTCAAACGGCTGGTCACGGTGATCCGCCTGGCGGTGCCCTATACGGGCATGATTCTGACCGCCCGGGAGACCGCCGAGATGCGGCGCGAGGTTCTGCCTCTGGGCTGCACGCAGTATGACGCATCGAGCCGCATCGGGATCGGTAGCTATGCCGACCGGCCCGACGGCAGCCAGGTGGGCGACCGGCAGCAATTCATCCTGGGCGACACGCGCTCCTTGGATGTTGTGATCCGGGAGCTGGCCGAGGCCGGCTACATCACGTCGTTCTGCACGGCCGGCTATCGCTGCGGACGCACCGGGGACCGGATCATGGGCCTGTTGCGAAGCGGCAAAGAGGGCCAGTTCTGCAAGCTCAACGCCGTCATCACGTTCCGGGAGTGGCTGGACGACTTCGCCAGCCCCCAGACCATCGCCGCGGGCGAGAAGGTGATCGCCCAGGAAATCGAACAGGTCAGACAGCGACAGCCGGAGGTCTTCGAGGCATTCATGAAATACTATGAACAGACCAAAGCCGGCAAGCGCGATCTGTACTTCTAAAATCGGATGAATGGTTGCGGAATTCCGCAATCTTTTGAGTAAGGAACCAGGACTTAGCACATGGCAAAGACTCTGACAAAAGAACGGGCCGTGCCCGCCACGCATGAGGAAAAGCTGGCCGAGCTCAGGGCGCACATGGCCGAGCTTCAGAAGCAGGAGAACGCCCAGTCGCAACTGATCTCGATCCTGCACAAGGCGCAGTCGCTGTACGGGTATCTGCCGAACAAGGTGATGGACGAGGTCGCCCAGACGATGGGCATTCCGACCGCGCACATCTGGGGCGTCGCGACGTTCTACCATTATTTCAAGCTCACTCCTCCGGGGCAGTACGAGATCGCGCTGTGCCTGGGGACCGCCTGCTACGTCAAAGGCGCGGCCCAGATCCTGCAGGCCGTCAAGGACGAGCTGAAGGTCGACGTCGGCGGCGTGACGGAGGACGGCGTGTTCTCCCTGGCCCCGGCCCGATGCCTCGGCGCCTGCGGCCTGGCCCCCGTCGCCATGATCGGCGACAAGATCCACGGCGAGCTGACGCCCAAGAAGATCGTTCAGATCCTCAAGGACTACCGCAAGCAGGCAGGGAAAGAGAAGTAAATGGCCGGTCCCGGCATAGAGACGATTTTGGAGCGGCTCGCCCGCGGCCCGACTCCGGACCGGGCGGACTTGATCCGTATTCTGCGAAGCGCGGACCCCGTTGAGATCACTGCCTTGACGGGGTTCGCCGACGCAGTGCGGCGACGGTCCGTCGGGGATGGCGTCCTGCTGCGGGGCATCATCGAGTTCTCCAACGTCTGCCGGAACACGTGCCAATACTGCGGCCTGAACCGCCGGAACACCCGTCTGGCGAGGTACCGGCTGACCCGGGACCAGATCCTGGCCGCGGCCCGAAATATTTGCGAGGCCGGCATAAAAACCATTGTGCTCCAGAGCGGCGAAGAGGATAATCTCGACGCTGTTTGGTTGAGAGAGGTCATTGTGGACATCCGATCGTCTCTTGACGCGGCCATCACGCTCTGTGTCGGCGAGCGGAGCCGCGAGGAGTACCAGATGTGGAAACAGGCGGGGGCCGACCGGTATCTGCTCAAGATCGAGACCTCCGATCCCGGCCTGTACAGGAGCCTCCATCCCGGCATGAGTTTCGAGAACAGGACAAGGTGTCTGGAGGACCTGGCCGCTCTCGGGTACCAGGTCGGCAGCGGCGATCTCGTCGGCCTCAAGGGCCAGACGGTGGAGAGCCTGGCCGGCGACCTGGCGTTTTTCAAGCAGGGCAGTTTCGACATGATCAGCGTCAGTCCGTTCATCCCCCATTCCCAGACGCCTCTGGCCGGCGAGCCGGCCGGGGACCTGGACATGACGGTCAAGATGATCGCCTTGACGCGGATCCTCTGTCCCAACGCCCACATCCCGGCCAGCACCGCGATCGGCTCGCTGCACGGCCGGGACGAGCGACCCCGGGCCCTGGCCGCCGGGGCCAATGTGGTGATGCCGAACTTTACGCCCGGCGACGTTCGCCGGCTTTACGATATATACCCCGGCAAGGCCGGTTGCGACCTGACGCCCCAGCACAGCGTGGCCGCCATCGACCAGATGGTGACCTCGATGGGCCGCTGGGTGGACTATGCCCGAGGGGATGCGCTGCGGTTGACCGAAGCCGCCCGACGCGAGGATTCGCCGCAGGGAACTTCCTGTGACGCGGATCTGGCGAAAGCGCTGTACAATTAGCGTGCACGCGAACTCAAGGAGAAGCAAACGATGTCGAAAAAAGTGCTGATGATTGATGATGACCCGGAATTCGTCGATGCGATCTCGAACCTCCTGGACGCCAAGGGGTACGAGGTCCACACCGCCAACAACGGCAAGGACGGCGTGGCCAAGGCCAAGGCCCAGAACCCGGACATCATCCTGCTCGATGTGATGATGACCACGAAGAACGAGGGTTTCAACGTCGCCCGCGAGCTGCATGAAGACCAGAAGCTGGCGGAGATTCCGATCATCATCATGACGGGAATTCGGCGGGAGATGAACCTGCCGTTCGGGTTCGAGCCCGACGAGACCTGGCTGCCGGTGAAGAAGGTGCTGGAGAAGCCCGTCAAGCCGGAAGTGCTGCTCTCGGCGATCTCCGACAACATCCGCAAGTGATCTGTGCCCGGAACGGTGCGAGGCGGCGGCCCCCAAGCGTGCGGCCGCCTCGCCCGATCCGGATCGCCGGGAGCGTCGGCCGAAGAACGGGATTGAAAAGCCCCGTTCCCGGCTTGTCGCGCCGACGCCGTGACGCGGTGCCGGCCGTACCTCTGCCCGTTTCTCAGTACTCTCAGCAAGTCGCACGCCTGTCTCCCTTCCGAGCCATCTTCTGCTCTTCGCAAGAACCATCGCCCGCGTTAGAGGTTCGTTAACGCCGCGTTAGAATTCCGCTAATCTTGGCCAATCGCCGCAACACCGGGTATAATCTGTCGTCGAGTCGTGTCCCGGGACAGGACGCCGGGCCGTCGTATGGGGCCGGGGCTTGTCCGGGTTCTGGTAAGGAGATGTCGATGTCGAAAGCCAGCATCCTTGTCGTCGACGACGAAGAGGACATCCGCGAGCTTGTGCAATTGAACCTGGATCGGGAGGGGTACCGGGTCCTGACCTGCGAATCGGGCGAGCAGGCGCTGGCCGTGGCCCGGTCCAAGACGCCCGACCTGATCGTCCTGGATCTGATGCTGCCCGGCATCGACGGCCTGGAGGTCTGCAAGCGGCTCAAGGCCGACGCGGGGCTTGGCCAGATCCCGGTGGTCATGCTCACCGCCAAGGGCGAGGAGTCCGACATCGTCGCGGGACTCGAGCTGGGCGCCGACGACTACATCACCAAGCCGTTCAGCGGCAAAGTCCTGGTCGCGCGGGTGCGGCGGCTCCTGCGGAAGGCGACCGAGGCCTCCGAGGAGAAGGGGCTCGTGAAGGTTCACGACCTGGTCATCGACCCCGGCCGGCATGAAGTGACCGTGAGCGGCCAGGCCGTGACGTTGACTCTGACGGAGTTCAACATTCTCCACACGTTGGCCCGCCGGCCCGGCCAGGTGTTCACTCGCTACCAGATCGTCGACTCCATTCACGGCGACGACTACCTCGTGACGGACCGGGCCGTGGACGTGCAGATCGTGGCGCTGCGCCGAAAGCTCGGGCCCTGCGGCAGGCTCATCGAAACCGTTCGCGGGGTCGGCTATCGATTCAAGGATTGAACCTATGTTTCGATCGCGGCTCATCTGGCAGTTGTACCCTTCCTTTCTGGCGGTCACGCTCGTGGCGGTCGCGGCCGGGATCATCTACTTCTCTCACGCCTTCAGCGCCTTCTACCTCAACGAGTCGCGAAGCGAGCTGCGGACGCTGGCCACGGTGGCCGCGCCGGAGTTCGCCCGGGCCCTCGACGAGGCTCCCGGCACGGTGGACGCTCTGTGCAAGCAGTTCGGCCATTCCGCCTCCGACCGCTTGCGGTTCACGATCGTGGCCCGCGACGGCCGCGTGCTGGGCGACTCCCAGGAGGACCCGGCGGGCATGAAAAACCACTCCGACCGGTCGGAGATCCAGGCGGCGTTCCACAGCGGCTACGGCGAGTCGATTCGTCCCAGTCCGACCCTGGGCAAGAAGATGCTCTACGCGGCGGTCCCGATCGAGACGGGCGCGTCGGCCCGGGCGGTGATTCGCCTGGCGATCTCCGCCAACGCCATGGATCGCGTGATCGCCGAGATGCGCTCCCACGTCCTGTGGGCCGGGCTGATCATCGTCGTGTGCGTGGCGGTGCTGAGTCTGCTGATCTCCCGCAGCATCAGCGAGCCGATCGTGAGCATGAAGCGGGTCGCGCAATCGTTCGCGCGGGGACAGTTCAACGTTCGGGCCCCCGTCGCGGTGGCGACGGAGCTGGACGACCTGGCCAAGGCCCTCAACGAGATGGCCGCACAGCTCGGCGACCGGATCGTCACCATCACCCGGCAGCGCAACGAACTCGAGACGGTCCTGTCCAGCATGATCGAGGGCGTCTTCGCGGTCGACGCGGGCGGACGCATCGTCAGCATCAACCGGGCGGCGGCCCAACTGCTGAGCATCGATCCGGCCAAGGCCCAGGGCCGGACGGTCGAGGAGGTCGTTCGCAACCTCAGTCTCCAGCAGTTCGTACGCGAGACGCTCGCCGGCGACAAGCCCACCGAGGGCGACCTGTCGTTCTCCGCCGACGGGGAACGATTCTTCCACGTCCAGGGGGCCCGCCTGGTCCATCCCCGGGGCGAGCAGGCCGGCGCGGTGATCGTGCTGAGCGACATGACCCGCATCCGCCGGCTCGAGAGCCTGCGGAGCGACTTCGTGGCCAACGTTTCGCACGAGCTCAAGACGCCGGTGACTTCGATCCAGGGCTTCGCGGAGGCCCTGCAGGAAGGAAGCGTCACGGACCCCGAGCAGGTGCGGCGTTACGTCGGCATCATCGGCAAGCACGCCCAGCGGCTCAACGCCATCATCGAGGATCTGCTGAGCCTGTCCCGGCTCGAGGACGGCAACGAGCGGCGGGCCATCTCGTTCGAGAGCCATCCGCTCAGGAACGTCCTGAAGGCCGCGATCGACCTGTCGGCCGTCAAGGCCGAGCAGAAACAGATCCGGGTGACGCTGGCCTGCGACGAGCAGATCGAGGCGAGAATCAACGCGCCGCTTCTGGAGCAGGCGATCGTCAACCTCATCGACAACGCCGTCAAGTACAGCGAACCCGGGGCTGCGGTCGAGGTTCGCGCCGAGCAGCGGGAAGGCCAGACCGCGATCAGCGTCAAGGACACCGGCTGCGGCATCCCGGCCGAGCATCTCCCGCGGATCTTCGAACGGTTCTACGTGGTCGACAAGAGCCGCAGCCGCAAACTCGGCGGGACCGGCCTGGGCTTGGCCATCGTCAAGCACATCGCCCAGGTCCATGGCGGCCGGGTCACGGTCGAGAGCAGGCCCGGCAAGGGCAGCACGTTCACTCTCCACCTGCCTGCCGCGGGATAATATGGGAACTTCGCAAAGTCGTACGAAGGCGATCCAAATGCCCACGCCTAATTGTCGAGCCATTTGGCGGTCGGACCCGATGATCTCTCCGACGTCGGGCCACTGTGACCAGGCCCCCGCCCGACGGCGACCGGCTGCCGAGGGACGCAGAGGTGTTGGGTCCGCGTGGACGGGTCGGCGGCTCTCCGAGAGCGTCTCGGGGACGCTGTGTGTGGGTCCGGTTCTGGAGAAGCTGCAATGTCGAGAAGACCGTGGAAGACGTGGAGCGTGGGACTGGGAATCGTCTGCGCGGCGGTGATGCTGAGGCCGGGGGCAGCCGCGGCCCAGCAGGACGTGAACGATCTGAAAGCCGAGTTGCAGGCTCAGAAGCAGCGGCACGCGGAGCTGGAGGAGAAGATCGATCGGTTGGAGGCCCGGCAGAAGCTCCAGGAACAGGCGGCCCAGAAGGGGGCACAAGCCCCCGCATCGAAGCCGGAAGGAGAGAAGAAGCCGGAGGCCATTCCGGAGTCTTTGAAGTGGATCAGCAAGCTCAACCTGTACGGCGACCTCCGCTATCGCTATGAGTACATCGACGACGACTCGGCCGCCGAAGACCGCCACCGCAACCGCATCCGCGCCCGCGTGGGCCTGGACGTCAAGGTCAGCGACGAATGGAACCTGGGATTCCGCCTGGCCACCGGCACCACCGAGAGCAACGGCATCTCCGGCGACCCGGTCTCGACGAACCAGACGCTCGACGAAGCCTTCAGCAAGAAGCCCCTCTGGCTGGACCTGGCGTTCTTCGGCTATCACCCGTCCTGGCTCAAGGGCCTGGACGTCTTCGGCGGCAAGATCAACATGCCTTTCTACCGAGCCGGCAAGAACGAGCTGATCTGGGATTCGGACCTGACTCCCGAGGGCGGCGCGATCCTGTACACGACTCCCCTGACGGAGAAGACCGCGGCCAGCGTCGCCACCGGCGGCTTCTGGGTCAACGAGGAATCCTCCGGCCACGACGTCTCGCTCTGGGGCATCCAGGCCTTCGTGAAGCACCAGCTCAACGAACCCACGTACGTGGTCGGCGGCGCGAGCTGGTACGACTACGCGAACATCCAGGGTTCGGAGAGCCTGGCGAGGGAGTGGAAGGGCACGAACGATTTCTTCGGCAACACGGCCACGCCGGGCAACAAGTTTGCCGGCGACTACGACCTGTTCGAGCTGTTCGCCGAGTTCGGAACGGACGTCGCCAAGACCCCCGTCGCGGTGTTCGGCGACTGGGTCCAGAACACCGTGGCCGTGGACGACGGCGAAGACACCGGCTGGCTGATCGGCGGGCAGATCAGCAGGCTCAAGGATCGCGGCTCCTGGCAGTTCGAGTACGATTATCGTGACCTCCAGCTCGACGCGGTGGTCGGGCAGTTCAGCGGCTCCGACTTCGTCGGCGGCGGGACCGGCGGCAAGGGGCATCGATTCGCCTTCAGCTACATGGTCGCAAAGAACGTCGCGGCCGGCCTGACCTACTACGCCGACGAGTACAGCGGCCGCAATGGCGACGCGGAGTACGACAGGATCGAGGCGGATCTCGGCATCAAATTCTGAGTCCGCAGAGAACCTGCGTCGGCAGTGCCCCGGCCGTCAGGGTCTTCACGCCTTCGCCGGGAAACGGACCGAGGATCCTGTCACCGGGCCTCCGCCCCGCCTTCCGGAATTGGCTTCGTTTCGCACGCGGACTCGTGAAGCGCGAAGGGGAAAGCGTGAAGCGTCTCGGCCGCAGCCTGCGCCGCGGGTTCTTCCTCGTTCGTAGTGACGCCGTGAGGCGTTATCTTCTCTTCAAGAAGTGTCAAGTGTGAAGTTTCAAGTGTGAAGTCAGAGCCATTGCCACAGATCGGCTCCTCCTCGCTTGAAACTTGACACTTCAAACTTGAAACTCCCTCCGGCCCGTTTTCGCCAAACGAACCCAATTCCGCCCCGGCCACGGCCTCCCGATCCGCCGCAAAGCCGCTCTGCGAATCCAAGGCCAGGAGGGGAGTTTTTGCCACAGAGAGCACAGAGGGCACAGAGCCGGAAGGGCTAGAACCGGGCAAACAGACGAGCGGCTCACAAGCCGCGGCGTTCTTCCCTTCACCCTCTCGCTCTTCTCTGTGTCCCTCTGTGACCTCTGTGGCAACCTTTCTTAGCTTTCCACCGGGTTCTGGTTCCGAACGCAGGACTTGCTCCGTATCGGCCGCCGTGCGTGCCTCCCGCTCTTTGC
>JBDKUU010000840.1:0-8464 GCA_039679525.1 Phycisphaerales bacterium
GTGATCAATCCCATGATCATCAGCACCAACTGGAACGTCAGCGCGACCTGGATCAGGAAATGCACTCCCGGCGCGAAGTGCTGGAACAAGCCGTAGAGAGCCGGGCCGCAGATCAGCGCCGCCACGCCCGCCGCGGCCGGGGCTTGGGGAACCAGCATGCCGAAGAGGAAAGCCGCCACCACGCCGGGCCAGATGTAGCCCTGAAATTGCTGAATGTAGTTGAAGACGCCGCCGAACTTCGGGTCGTTCAGTCGCGGCGCCAGCAGGCAGGCGGCGACGACGACGGCGCCCGTCGTGATGCGCCCGAGAACCAGCAACCGCCCTTGAGGCGCGTTGCGGTCGAAGACTCGGCCGTAGATGTCCATCGTCAGGATCGTGGAGACGGAGTTCAGCATGGACGCCAGCGAGCTGATGACCGCTCCTGCGATGGCCGCGAACATGAATCCTCGCAGGCCCGACGGGACCAACTTTTTGATCAGCGTGGGGAACGCCGCATCCGGCTTGCGTCCGGCAAGGATCTCCCGGGCGGCCGTCTTCCCTGATTCGCCTGCGATCCGTTCGACCGCAGTGTTGTATTGGGTCACCTCGGCGGCCAGGGCAGGATATCGTTCCTGCCATTCGGCGTCGGGCCGGAAGACGACAAGCTGTTCCTGGCTCGGCGACGTCTTGAGCTGCTCGAATCGGGCCAACTTCGCTTTGTTGTCTTCGTCCGCGGCGGCGCGGAGATCCGACGCGTACAGGGTGTTGGCCATGATGCCCGGCATGACGATCGCAAACGGGATCAGAAGCCACAAGCCGCCGGCAAAGATGACGCCCAGTTGGCCATCGCGAAGCGTCTTGGCGGCGAGGTTGCGTTGCACGATGAACTGATTCAGGCCGCAGTAATACAGAATGACGATCCCCAGTCCGGAGACCACGCCCGTCCAGGGCAGGGCTTCGTGATCGGCCGGAAGGACCATGTGAAGACGGTCCGCGTGGACGGTGGAGAATTGTTCCCAGCCTCCGCAGGCGCCGAGGCCCAGGAAGAAGATGACGATCCCTCCGACGAGCAGCGCGCCTCCCTGGAACAGATCCGCCCAGGCGATGGCCTTGAGTCCCCCCCAGATCGTGTAGACCGCCGCGACCGACCCGATGAGCCAGATGCTCGTAGTCAGGCCGATCGGGAACACTTTGCTCAGGGTCAATGCGCCCGAATAGAGCACGGCCGACAGAAGCACGGCGACGTAAATCACGATGGTGGTCGCGGCCATGAGGACCCGGGCCGTCGAGTTGTAGCGGTATTCGAGGTATTCCGGCATGGTGTAGATGCCGGCTTTGAGGAAACGCGGCAGCAGGGTGAAGGCGATCAGAACGATGCCGATGCTGCCGGCCAGTTGCCAGTTGCTCACCGCCAGGCCTACGCCGCCCGCGCCCTGGCCGGCCATGCCGACGAATTGCTCTGTGGAGATGTTGGCGGCGATGATGGACAGGCCGATCAGCGGCCAGGTCAGGCCCCGGCCCGCCAGGAAGTAGTCTTCGCTGGTCTTCTCCCGGCGGCTCTTGAACATGCTGACTCCGACGACCACCGCGAAGAACGCTACGAACACTGCGATATCGAGGGCATTCAGTTCCATAGGCAATCCAACCAAAGAAATTGCAGGTTCCCGGTCCTGAGTTCCACGCGGTCACAATACTAGCGCATCGATCCAAGTGCCAGAAGATTCGGGTGTGGAGCGCCGCTGTGCGGCGGCGCGGCGGCGGAAGATTTGAGATCTGAGATTTGAAATTTCAGATTTCAGATTCTCCGCACCAGGCGTGCTGCGCACCCTCTCAAACGAGTGTTTCGCCCGCATGTCTCGCTGGCGGCCGCAAAGCGCAAAACCTCCCAGGCAGGCCCGTTTCGGGCATGCAACGAGAAAAGGGACATTCTACTTTTTCCCGGCGGCGGTTTCTGGTAAAAGAGACCTCTCGGCAGCATGGAATGATCGCAGAAGAAAGGGTGGATGCATGTCCGACGTTTTCAACCACGGCGAAATGAGCAGGCGACGGTTCCTCAATGTCTCTTTGGCGGTCGCAGGCGGCCTGGCCGCGCTGACTCCGCGCCGGGCCTCCGCAGGCGAGAATCGCAAAGAGGCCCGCTGGGCGTTTCTGTCGGACGCGCATATCTCGGTGGATCCCGAGGACAACTACCGGGGTTTCTACCCGACTCGGAACTTCGCAAAGGCCGTCTCGCAGGTCGCAGCCGATCTGCCCGACGGCGTCGTCATCACGGGCGATCTGGCCCGGCTGACCGGCCAGATGGGCGACTACGAGAGCTTTCACAAACTGCTGATGCCTGTGCTGGGCAAGCGGCCGACCTACCTGGCCCTGGGCAACCACGACGACCGGGCCGTCTTCCTGGACGTCTTCGAGGACCGCGCGGGCCAGGCCCAGCCGATCAAGGACAAGCACGTCGTCACGGTCGAAGCCGGTCCCGTCCGGTTCATTCTCCTCGATTCATTGTTCGCGACCAATAAGACGATGGGCCTGCTCGGCAAGGCCCAGCGATCCTGGCTCCAGCGATACCTGGCCGACAGCGACGACAAGCCGGTGATCCTGTTCTTCCACCACACGCTCGGAGACGGCGACGGGGACCTGCTCGACGTCATGTGGCTGTTCGATCTGGTCAAGCCCGTCAAGAAGGTCAAGGCCATCGTCTACGGCCACTCCCACGAGTACAAAACCTCCGAGCTCGAGGGGATTCACCTGATCAACGTGCCGTCCACGGCCTACACCTTCGATGACAAGGAGCCCGCCGGCTGGATCGAGGCCCGGCTCACCGCCGACGGCGGGGAATTCGTTCTGCACGCCATCGCAGGCAATACCCAGCTCGACGGTCGAGTTGAAGGCCTTCGTTGGCGTTCCTAAAGCAGGTCCGCGTAGATTTTGCCAACGCGCTGCGGAGTCGAAATCCGAAACACGAAACTCGAAATCCGAAACAAATCCAAAATCCAAAGCACGAATGATCAAAACGCTGACGATGGCCTTGGCCCGTTTTGAATTTTGGATTTTGGTCCTTGGTGCTTGTTTCGGATTTCGAGTTTCGGATTTCGGATTTTGAGACGCGGCGCACGTCGAGATGTCAAAACGACTTCTGCGGACCTGCTTGGCCATGGGTCCGATTCGGCCCATAAGTCCTATTCTCCTTCCTATTCCCGGACTATGCCGCTGGTTTCCGTGGCGAAGGACCGTAAAACCCTGCTTTTGTGCCGCTTCAGGTTCTCTTAAGGGAAGATTAGCTATATTTTAACGGAAATGCCGATGCGATTGCGTCGATAATCCTGGTACAAACGACCGGAGATCGACGTTGGTGAGAACAGATGACAGCAGATCCAATCGGCGCGTTAAGGAGGGATTCCCATTTCCGGATGGAGGGCGACCTGCTGGGGGTGATGAAGTATGAGCACATTCGGATGCAATCTGAGTAGAAGAGGATTCCTCAAGGGCGGTCTGGCTCTGGTCGCGGGCGTTGCGGCGGTCGGTCCGTCGCGGGCCTTTGCCGAGGACCGGGACGAGTGCACTCGATGGGCATTCCTCTCCGATACCCACGTGGCCTCGGATCCCGACAACCACTATCGGGGTTTCTACCCCTACCGCAACCTGCGGGAGGTCGCCGGGCAGATCGCCTATCGCCCGCCGGACGGCGTCGTCATCACGGGCGATCTGGCGCGAATGCGGGGCGAGGTCCCGGCCTACGAGAACCTCAAGACGCTCCTGGCTCCGGTCACCGAGCAACGGCCGGTCTACCTGGGCCTGGGCAACCACGACACCCACGAGGATTTCTCCCAGGCTTTTGCGACCGACTCCGGCGACATCCGAACCGTGGAAGACAAACACGTCGTCACCGCCGTCGCCGGCCCTGCGAGACTGATCGTTCTCGACAGTCTCCTGGCCGACAGGGCGGCGGGCCTGCTCGGGCGGTCTCAACGGATGTGGCTGAGCTCGTTCCTCTCCACGAGCGACGACCGGCCCACGATCCTGTTCTTCCATCACCGCCCCAGGATCGACCTGCTGGACAGCCGGCGCCTCTTCGACATCATCGAGCCCGTGGCCAAGGTCAAGGCCGTGGTCTATGGGCACTCGCACCGATTCGATTACTCCGAGTACAAGGGCATTCACCTGATCAACCTGCCGGCGACGGGATTCAACATGTCGGGCAGCCAGCCGGTCGGCTGGGTCGAAGCCAGCCTCACGAGCAAAGGCGGCCAGTTCACGCTGCACGCCATCGGCGGCAATCGCAGACACGACGGCAGTTCCCAGCGCCTCGCCTGGCGGTCGTAACGGCGCGATCCGAGATCCCCGGCCGATTGGGTCCTGACCCTCTCCCCGCTGGTATCCCTGAAGCGATCAACGCACGTTGCGAACGCGACCGGCTCACGATGCTCATGCAATCGCGGCCATGCGCCATCTTGGAATTACGTCCGAAAAAGTGTTGTCATTTGGCTTGGTTTGTGGTACAAGAGCGGCGGATGAGAACATCGGATGGGGATTGCTCAGACACGAAGAGGGGGGTCGAACGTTTTGGGCGGGCGCTCACGAGTGTGAACAACTCCGGGCGGGGAGTATGGTGTGTCCGGCCGTGAATGGGAAGCAACCCTTGTTAATAAGGTAACACGAAATGTCCGATGCTTCGACTGTGCATGTGAACAGACGACAACTTCTCACGATGGGTTTGGCCGCCGCCGGCGGAGTGCTGACGCTCAAGCCCCGCAAGGCCCTGGGCGCGACCTCCCCGACGGATTTCACTCGATGGGCCTTCCTCTCCGACACGCACATCCACGCGGACCCGAAACACACGTTCCGCGGTTTCTGCACGTATCTGAACCTTCGCAAGACCATCGATCAGATCGGCGCCAAAATGCCCGAGGGCATGGTCATCACGGGCGATCTGGCCCGGTCTCGGGGCGGGGCCGACGCCTACGAGAACGTCAAGGCCCTGCTGGCCCCGATCTCCAAGGAACGCCCGATTCACCTGGCCGTCGGCAATCACGACGATCGCGACGGCTTCCTGACGGCGTTCACCGGCTCGGCCGACACGGGCACCGGGATCAAGGACAAGTACATCACCACCGCGATGGCCGGCCCGATTCGAATGGTCCTTCTCGACACGCTCCTGTACGTCAACACTTTCCCCGGCATGGTCGGCAAGCTCCAGCGGATCTGGCTGGAGACCTACCTCCGCATGAGCGACAACACGCCGACGATCCTGTGCTTCCACCACACCCCCCGCGCCGATCTGCTGGACATGAAGCGATTCCTCGAGATCGTCACGCCGGTGCGGAAGGTCAAAGCCCTGGTCTTCGGGCACTCGCACAAGTTCGAGTTCTCGGAGATCGACGGCATCCACTGCATCAATCTGCCCGCGACAGGCTACAATTTCACGGGCTCGCAGCCGGTCGGCTGGGTCGAGGCCCGCATGACCGTCCACGCCGGCGAGTTCGTCCTCCACGCCGTCGGCGGCAACATGAAGCAGCACGGCACGGTCCGCTTCCTCCAGTGGCGCGCGTAGCTGCGATCGCAGAACGCTCCGCAATCGCGATTGCGACTCTCGTATCGGTGGCATAAGATGACATGGTCGTGGGAATGACCATAGGGAACCGGTACGGTCGCGTGGAGGTATGCCATGAACGCGAGGGGAGTCGTCCTGAGCATCGTCTTTGCCTGCGCTGTGAGTGCTGCAACCCCGCAGCCTGACGTCCTGATCGAGAATGCGCGCGTTCGCTACACGATCTCACCCGAGGGGCGGAATCTGGGCTTTGTCGATCTCGCGACGGGAACTGACTATCTCGATCGCGACGCGGCCTCCGTCTGCGCATTCGCCACATGCGGCGGCAAGGAGTATCCGGCGACTTCCGTCTCCCTGGCTGACGGCCGTCTCACGATTCGGTTCGGCGGCGCCGGCGTCGAGGCGGTTCTCGGCGTGGAACGCCGCGATTCGTACAGTCGTCTCGCGGTCGAGTCTGTCGCGGGCGACGTCGAATCGCTCGTGTTTCTGAATATCCCGCTGACTCTCCAGGGCCGGCCTGAGGAGCCCTTCGGGGCATGCGCTTTGTCTTTGAACCTGATCGCCCGCGTGGACCCGCTGCCGGCCCTCCAGACTCTGCTGCGAGCGGCCTGCTACAAGAAGTTCGGTCTGGTCGGAGCGAAGGTCGCCATCGTCGGCGCTCCGATGCCTCGAATGCTCGATACGCTCAAACAGGTCCTGACCGAGGCCCAGGAGATGCCTCACTGCCCCGTGGCCGGCCCCTGGGCCCGCGAGATCCCCTTCAATCACGGCTCGTATCTCTTCAATTTCGGCACGCTCACCGAGTCCACGGTGGACGAGTGGATTGCGTCGGCGAAGAACCTCGGGGTCACGCAGATCGACAACCACGGCGGCGGCTCGGCGTTCTTTCGCTTCGGCGATTTCGAACTGAACCGGGAGAAGTGGCCGCAGGGATGGGAGACTTATCGCGGGATCGTCCATCGCCTTCACGAAGCGGGAATCGGCTCGATCTTCCACACGTATTCATTCTTCATCGACAAGCAGTCGAAGTACGTGACGCCCGTCCCGGACAGGCGGCTCGACGCATTTCGAACGTTCACGCTTGCCGCGCCGATCGACGCCAACGCAGCCCAGATCGAAGTCAACGAATCCACGAAGGGCATGACCACGGTCACCGGCTTCTTCGAGCACAACAGCGTTGTCCTCCACATCGGCGATGAGCTGGTGACTTTCGGCAAAGTCTCGCAGGAGCCGCCGTGGCGGTTCAGCGGATTGACGCGGGGCGCGTTCGGCACGAAACCCGCCTCGCACGAGCAAGGGGCGAAAGCCCGCCATCTCAAGGAATGTTTCGGCCTGTTCGTGCCGGACGTGGAATCGTCGCTCTTCGAGGAGATCGCGGCCAACCACGCGGAGGTCGTCAATGCGTGCGATTTCGACGGCATCTATCTCGACGCGATCGACGGCGCCTCCATTCTACGTGGGCCGGACGAATGCTGGTACTGGGGAGACAAGTTCGTCTTCGAGATCCAGAAGCGTCTGAAGAAGCCCGTCGGGATGGAGATGAGCGCGATGTGGCACCACTGCTGGCAGTACCGCACGCGATGGCAGGCGTGGGACTACCCCCAGCGGGGGCAGAAACGATTCATCGACATCCACGCGGCCTCGGTCAACGGCGGGCTGCTCCTGCCTCTGCACCTGGGATGGTGGAATTTTCAACGATTCACGCCGCCGCAGGTGGAGCCGACGTATCCCGACGTGGCCGAGTACCTCGGGGCCAAACTCATCGGATGGGACGCCGGGATCTCTCTCACGGGAGCCGCCGACCAGGCCAGTCTCACGGCGGTGCCGCTGTTTCGCCAGGCTGTGGACATCTTGAGGACGTGCGAGGAACTCCGCCGGGCGGGCTCTTTCGACGAGACCGTGAAGGCGAAGCTCCGCGCGCCGGGAAAGGACTTCACGCTCTTTCGCGACGCCGCCGGGGCGTGGCGATTCCGTCCCGCTCACTACGATGCGCACACGGCCGCGGCCTCGGAGTCGTGGAGCCTTTCGTGGAGTGCGGCCAATCCGTTCCAGGAGCAGCCGGTGAAGCTCCGCATCGAAGCCCTGATGTCCGCGGCTTCGTACGACGACCCGGGCAACGTCGTCCTGCTCGACCTCGCGGAGCCGAACGTGCCGGCCCCGACCTCTGCCGATGGGGTGACTGCAAGAGTCGTCCCCGGCGAATCGTCCGGCTCGCTGGCGGCGACGAGTTTGGGCAAGGTCCCCCAGAACGCGGCTTGGGCCAGGCTGGATCGCAAGTTCGATTCCCCACTGAACCTGAAGGGTCATGAGGCATTGGGCGTATGGGTGGAAGGCGACGGCCTTGGCGAGATCCTCGCCATCCGGCTCGACAGCCCTCGCCACGTCTCTTTCGGCGCGCTGGCCGACCGCTACGTCACTGTGGACTTCACGGGCAGGCGATTCCTGACACTCGTGGAGACGGAGTCCTCCCGCTGGAGCGACTACGTCTGGAACGACGGCAAATGGCTCTACAACGCCTATCGCGAGACGATCGATTTCGGCGTGGTCGAATCGGTCAGCCTGCTGTACAACAATCTGCCGCAGGGCAAGGAAGTCCGCTGCGTCGTCGGGCCGATCAAGGCGATGGCCATGGTCCCCTGCACGGTGAAGAACCCTGTCCTCACGATCAATGGGCGGGCCGTGTCGTTTCCGGTGGAGATTCCCTCGGGCGGCCGCCTGGAGTTCGATGGAGCCGGCGGCGGCACGGTCTACGGCCCGAAAGGCGAGACGCTCGCCCAGGTGGCTCCCGCCGGGGCAATCCCTCCGCTCTTGAGCGGGGTCAATCAACTACAGTTGATTCCGCTGAAAAACCCACCCTCTTTTATGCGGATTGCACTTGTCTTTTATTGAGGGATCGGATATGCTCTGGAGTGAAGGGGGGAGGTGGATGTTAAGGAGGAC
>JBDKUU010000841.1:0-2601 GCA_039679525.1 Phycisphaerales bacterium
TAGTGAAGTACGCCAAACTCGGGCTGCCCCTGCTGGTCACCGGTCGATTGGCCGTCCTGTCCGGTGACGATCAGCACCCGGGCCGGCTCTACATCTACGCCGAGCAGATCGGCTTCACGTCGGTTTCGCAGACGACAGCATCCGAAAGTCACTGATATGTCACGTTTCGAGCCAAAAAACCAGAAGCAGGAAGCCGCCATCATCGGGCTATTGTCCGGCCAGAGCGTCGCCAACATCGCCAAGCAGCACCACCTCGCTGAGCGGACCCTGCGTCGATGGCTGGCAGATCCGGACTTCCAGCGGCGGCTGAAGGCCGGGAAACGTGAGGCCCGCGGCCGGGCCATGCGGCTGCTGAACACCGTGACGATTCAGGCCGTCACGACTTTGATCGAATTGATGACCAACAAGACATCGAGCGACGGCATCAAACTCAAGGCCGCGCTCGGCATCCTGACTCACGCGTTCAAGGATGAAGTGGCGGACCTTGCCGACCTGCACGAACGCTTGGAGACCCTCTTGGAGAAGTACGCCAAATGAACCTGAAGCAACTGCGTCGCGACATCCAGACCTTCGAACGACTCGTAGCCCGGCAAGAGCTTGCCGACTTGACCGATGGGATTGCCGCCGGCGACAGGCCCCAGGGGTCGTTGGTGGACCTGTATTGCAGACTGACCGAAGCCCAGGCCGCCTTTATCGACAGCACCGTGGGCGGGGACGACTACGAGCAGGCCCTATTGAGCTATCGGCAGGCCCTAGCCGCGTTTCAGAGCCTCTTGCCGTCTGCGCCCGGTCGAATGGACCCTGCCAAACGATGGTATCCCCTGCGCCGTCACGATGGGCAGCGAGACTTGTGGACATCACCGGCGAGGTTCAAGATTGCGGCCTGTGGCAGGCGCAGCGGGAAAACGGAGTTGGCCAAGAGGTACGCGCTCAAGCTGGCCATGGGGGCGCAACAGTTTGCCGATGCACGCTACCTGTTCTGCGGGCCGACTTTTATGCAGGCGAAGCGCGTTTTCTGGAAGGATGTCAAGGCCCTAATTGGACGGCACAACTTGGCCGGCGAAAGCCTCAGAGCCATATCCGAATCGGAACTGACCATCCGCCTGACCAGCGGTGCCGAGGTCTGTGTCATCGGCCTGGATAAGCCGGAGCGGGCTGAGGGTACGCCCATTGACTTCGCAGTGATCGACGAAGCCGCCGACACACGGGAAGACGCCTGGACAGAGCACCTGCGGCCCGGCCTGTCGGAACGAGGTGGGCGGGCGTGGATCTGCTCGACGCCGGAAGGCCGCAACTGGTTCTTCCGCCTTTGCGAGAAAGCCCAGACCGAGCAAAAAGACCACCCGGACCTGTGGTCCTTCCATTGCTGGCCGTCCAGCGACATCCTGCCGCCGCAAGAGATCGAGATCGCCAAGGCCGAACTGGACGAACGGACGTATCGGCAGGAGTATGAGGCCAGCTTCGAAACCGCCTCCGGCCGGGTCTTCTACCCATTCGACCGGGCGATTCATGCGAGACATCCCATTCCGTACAACCCCGAGTTGCCGCTGTTGATCGGCTTCGACTTCAACGTTTCGCCCGGAACGGCGGTCATCTGCCAGGAGATTCCCCCCGGCGTGGTCTGTGACCCGCACGTCAGTTACCCTTGCACCGGGGTCATCGATGAAGTCTGGATTCCCGACAATTCGAACACCCGGCGCGTGTGCGATTACATCATCCAGAGCTACGGCGACCATCCCGGCATCGTCACCTGCTTCGGGGACGCCAGCGGCGGTGCGAGAGGGACGGCGAAGGTGCAGGGTTCGGACTGGGATTTAGTCCGGGCTTTCCTGGAGCCCACGTTCGGGTCTCGACTGAAGTTCAGAGTCCCACGGAAAAACCCAGCCGAGAAGGTGAAGGTCAACACGTTGAACAGCCGTCTGCTATCCGCCGACGGCACGGTCCACCTACTGCTTGCCCGGTCGATGTGTCCGCGCTTGATGTTGGACTTCGAAGGCGTGGTCTACACCCCCGACGGGGACATCGACAAAGACGCCGACAAATGGCTTACTCATTTGGTCGATGGCTTGGCGTACATGCTCTGCGAAACTCACCCCCTGGTCCGGCACCTTACGGTCATTGAGCAGCTATGACCCCATGGGCGGACGAACTGCTGATCGTCTTGACCGAGCGGGGCTCTCTTCGCCGCGACTACGTCGGGCTCGTTTGGCTTCTGATGGATCGATACCCCGGCCGGCCGCGGCCTCGCGTGGGCGAAGTCGTGTCCTGCATCCGCTGGTTGCGGCTGACTGGACAAATCCGATTCACCCGGCGGCACGGCGTTCTGTGGATCGTGCCGCCCTCGAACAACGTACTGGAGCATCATCGATGAGATTCAGCCGATTTCCTGACTTCGGAAAAGAACTGAGACGGCCCTTCGAGGTCTGTGAGCATTGCTACGATTGCGTCGAGTTCTACGGCCCCGGCCATGGCGAAGTCGGCTGTCACGCATGGCCTGCCGACAGGCCGTTCCGGTGCGCCGACTACTTCCCCTTGCCCCCGGTCGGAATCGACGGTTCGACTGGGCAGAACTTCCCGCCGTCTCGCATGGGCGGACGAAAG
>JBDKUU010000842.1:0-12699 GCA_039679525.1 Phycisphaerales bacterium
CGCGAACGTTGTACAGGAAGAAGAACAGGATCGCGGCCGTCAGCAGGGTGCCGGTGTACACGTCGGACCAGGCGCTCTGGACAGTGGCCTCGATGAATCGTCCGTCGTCGCTCACCCAGACCAGCTCCATGCCTCGCGGCAATTGCTTGTTCAGGGCCTCCACGGCGGTCCGAACCCCTTTGACCACCTTCACCGCATTGGCCTCGGCCTTCTTCACGACCTTGATGTACACGCAGGGCCGGCTGTCGACGGCCGCCTTCTGGCGGAGTTCTTCCGTGGTCATCACCACCTGGCCGACGTCCCGAATGTAACATCGCTGTCCCCCCTCGCCGGCCACCTGAAGCGTCGCGATTTCGGGGACTTCCTTGTATTCCGCGTCGAACTTCACGGAATATTCCCGCCCGTTGTCCGTCAAACGGCCGCTGGGAATGGTTCTCACCGCCTGCTGGATGGCCTGGACGACATTCACGCTCGACAGCCCTTTGGCGGCCAGCCTCTCGCGGTCCAGCAGGACGTGGACCTCGCGTTTGGAGCCGCCGACCAGCTCGACGTTCGCGACGCCGGAGATCACCGTGAGCCGGTCGCGCAGCGTGTTGTCCGCGTAATCGTACAACTCGTCCAGAGGGACGTTGCCCGTCAGCGCCATGTGGATGATCGGCTGGGCGTTGATGTCGAACTTGAGGATCTTGGGATCCTCCACGTCCTCGGGGAAATCGGCGCGAATGAGGTCGAGCTTCTCCCGCACGTCGGTGGCCGCGATGTCCACGTCCACGCCGAGGTTGAACTCCAGCAGGGTCTGGCAGACGTTCTCCATGCAGGCGGAGCTGACGTGCTTGAGACCGTCGATCGTGACAACCTGGTCCTCGATCCGCTTGGCGACGTCCGTCTCGATCTGCTCGGGGCTGGCCCCGGGATAGATGGTGGTGACGGTGATGTACGGCACGTCCATCTTGGGCATCAGCTCCAGGCCCAGCTTGCGATAGGCGTTCAGGCCCAGCAGGGTCAGGCCGACGATCAGGCTGGTCATCGCCACCGGCCGGCGGATGGACGAATCGGACAGAAACATCACTTCTCCTCCTGTTGGACTTCGACCGCGGCCCCCGGTTCGAGCATGTTCTGCCCGAGAGTCACGACGGGCTCGTTCTCGGCCACCTCGGCCTGGCCGATCGCGGTCCAGCCGTCGGTTTCGCTGCCCGGCGCGACGGCCACCTGCGACGCGGCGCCGTTCCGCACGACAAAGAGAACGGACTTGCCCTCGCGGTCCTGGATCGCCGACGACGGCACGCCCAGGCCCCGCCGGGCTTCGAACACGATCGTGACGTTGGCCATGGACCCGGGCACGATTCCCGCCGGCGGGTCTTTCAGCAGGCATTTGACTTCGAACGTCCGCAGCTTGGGATTGACAGTGGGACTGCGGTAGCAGACGACGAGGTCCTTGATCTCGACGGAACCCACTGTGACGCTCATCGCGGTCCGGCCGGCGGCGACCTGGGGGTAGTACTGCACGGGCAGGAACGCCGCGACCTCCACGACGGAGGGATCGTCGATCCGAAGGATGGGACTGCCGGAACTGGCCATCTCGCCGGGCTCGTGGAGACGCGCGCTGATCACGCCGCTGATCGGGGCGACGACCACCGCGTCGGCGAGGTTCTTCCTGGCGATGTCGAGCGAAGCCTCGGCTTGTCGCTCCTGCGATTTCGACAACTCCACGAGGGTCCTCGCGTGCTTGGCCGTCGCCACCAGTTGCTGATACCGCGATTGTTGCTGTTCGAAGGCGTCGATCGTGACCGCGTCCTTTTCGCGAAGGCGCGAAAACCGTTCGTAGTCCAGCGAAGCCTTGTGCAGGTCCACCTCGACCCGTTCGAGATTCGCCTCTTTCTCCTTCGTGGACGAACGAGCCACGTCCAGCTCGCGCTCGGCGATCTGCACGGCTTTTTCAAGATTCGCCTGGTCGACGGCGAAGAGCTTCGTCCGGCCGGCGACCACGGCGTCCCCCTCGTCGACGAAGACGGCTTCAATCGTGCCGCCGATCCGCGGCGAGACCATCGCCCAATTCCGGGCTTCCACATTGCCCTGGACGAGGACGCTTCGGCTGAACTGCCGCATCGAGGCCGGCGTGACCATCACAGGCGCTCTCGTCGCATCGCTCGACTTGATCACTTCCGTGGGCGATTGCGTCGTCGCTTGTCCGTGCAGCGCACGGGCCGCTACGGCCAGCGTGGCGATCAGGACCAGCCCTCCAACACAGGCAGTCATCCCTTTGAGCCGGCGTGCGCCGGGCGCGTTTTCACGATTGAGGTTCATGTTCGTTTTCCTTGACGTCGGTTGCGGTCTTGCCCATCACATTCAATAGCGTGGCCGTCGCGACCTGATGCTGGAATCGCGCGGCCAGGACCTGCATCTGCGTGTTCGCCTGTTTGGCCGCCTCCTGAAGCAGGTCCGCGGAGCCGGTCAACCCTTCCTTCCATTGTTCGAGCCTCTCGGTGTACCGCCGGGTAGAGACGGCCATCGACCGCTCCGCCAGATCCAACTGGTCCGCGGCGGTTTCGAGATTCTGCTGTGCCCTGATGACTTCGAGCATGAGCGTCAGCGCCGTTTGCTCGCGGGCGATGAATGCCTCCTCGCGTCGTTCGCGGGCGGCCTTGTACTCGTTGATGTTGGCGAATCCGTTGAAGAGCGTGAGTGTCCCGGCTAAGCCGTAGGCCCATTGATTGGACGGGACGAACGACGAGTCGAACGTGTCCGGATGATAGGCGAACGCGCCCAGCACCGGCAGGAAGTTCGCGATCGCCAGCTTGACCTTCTCCTTCTCGATGGCGATCTTGCGGTCCGCGATGTGCAGCGAAGGGTGGTTCAGCATGGCCTCCAGGATCAGATCCTCCGTCGTCCCCTGGGGCGGTTCGAGCGGCGTCTGTCCGGCCAGCGTGATCTCCGTCAGCGGCGCCAGGCCCATGGCCGCCATCAGAGCCGAGACCGTCTGCTTGTGAACCCGTCGCACACGGGCCAGCTCGGCCCGTCGGCTTCGAGCATAGACGTCCGCCTGGTCCGCCTGCCAGCCGCTGACGAGACCTTCCTCCGACAGGGCCACGACCTCGACTTGGAGGGCCTGTGCGGCTTCCGCATCGGCGATCAGCGACCGCTCGGCCTGCTCCAGCGTCAGGCTCTGGAAGTAGAGCGCCGTCACCTGCAGGGCGGTCATCTGCCGGGTGTACAGGACGACCTGATCGGCGATCTCCTCGCCCCGCGTGTACATGCCGTAGAGAAACCAAGTCGCCGGGTTGAAGACGGAGACGCTCGTGTTCCAGAGCAGGGCCTTCGCGTTGTCGAGCCGCAGCGCCTGGTTGTCGGAGAGGGGCAGCGCGATGTCCGGGTCGAACTCGTATTGCGAATAGTCCAGGCTCACCACGGGCAGGAAGTTCGCGAAGGCGATCCGTCGTTCGAGTTTGGCGATTCGTTTTTCGATCGCGGCGGTTCGCGTGTCGAGGTTGTTCTCCATCGCGATGGCGATGCAGTCGTCGAGACTCAGGGCCTGCCTCTGGGCGAGGACCTCGGTGGTCTTGTCGCGAAGCTCGCCCGGATAGCCGGCGGCGTGTTCCCGGCGGATCTTGGCGCCATCGTATGAATGGCAGCCGGCCAGGAGTACGAGGACGAGGAACTGCAGGGAGGATCGCTGTCTTGCGCGGCGGGTCACATTCATCTCCTATGGTTTGGCGAGTCCTTTTAAGAACACGGCTTCGAGCTTGTCCAGATCCGCGGCTAGGTCCGCGACCTGCGGGCCGCCCACGGCGGCCAGGATCAACCATTCCAGCGAGGCGTGGAGGCACTTGGCCGCTATGACCGGATCGACGTCGTTGAGGGTTCCCCTGTCAACGCCGACGGCGATCACTTCGGAGAGCCGCGAGATGAATCTCTCATCCATCTGTCTCTTCACGGTTTCGACTCGCGATCCGGGGAGGTGCCGACCCTGGTTCTCAAGGACGTACAATTTCAACGCGTCCCTCTTCTCGCGGAGGACCCGCTCATGGAGACGGATGAATCGCGAGAGCTTCGTGCGTTCATCCTCGGGACCGTCCAGCGCCGGCATGAGCACGGCCGATCCCTCATCCGCCGCGGCCACCAGGAGTTCGATGAGCAGGTCCTCTTTGCTGGGAAAGAAATTGTACAGCGTCCCGGTGGCGAATTCCGCGGCCGCCGCAATCTCCTGCATCGAAACATTTTGAAAACCTCTTTCGGCGAACAGTTTCAGGGCCGCTGCCAGGACCTCCTGGCGGTGCCGCTGACGTTCTCGTTCCTTTCTTGGCGACCCTGATGCAGGCATTTCCGAGTCCTTCTGAACTAAAGTTCATGTAATGTCTTTATGTTCAGATTATGAACCATGATTCATCGTTATGCAAGAGATTTCTTCTCGTGGTCACAGGAATAAGGAAAAGCTGTACGTTTGTGCCCCGGCAGCCGATAGTAGACAGATGCAATCGCCAGTTGGCTTGCGGCGGTCAGAAAGCGGCAACCCGCGAATGCGGGCAGGACTCTCGGAGCAAAGGGCATGCGCATCTCTGGAAAGACGGCGTTGATTGTTATCGGAGCTACGCTGGTGTTGCTGGCGGCTTCGGTAATCCTGTGGCGATCGCTCGGCGAGGTCGGGATCGTGATCGCCCTGGCTCTCTTCGGCGGCTCGATCCTGCTGGCTCTGGCTCATCTCGGCAGCCATTTTCGGACCCAGCAGGCGAAATACCACCATGCCCTGGTCGAAAAGACGACAAACGACTACAGGCAGCTTGAGGCCCTGTCATCCCTTCTCTGGACGCTGACGCCGGACCTGCCGCTGCCACGGATGAGGGGCTGGGCCGCGTCGCCGGATTTCCTGAAAGAACTGGCCGAGATCATCCTGGCCACCAAACCCGCCCTTGTCGTCGAGACCGGCAGCGGCTTGTCCACGCTCGTTGCCGGATACTGCCTCCGTCGGCTGGGGCAGGGCAAGGTTCTTTCGCTGGAGCACGATCCGAAGTTCGCCGCCGCCACGCGGGCGACGCTTGCGCTGCACGACCTGCAGGAAATCGCGACGGTGGTGGATGCGCCGCTGACAACGGTGACGCTCGCGGGCACGGCTTGGCGCTGGTACGACACGGCCGGCCTCAAGACCGACGAACCCATCGACATCCTCGTTGTGGACGGCCCCCCCGATACGACACAGACGTTGGCCAGATACCCGGCGATGCCGCTCCTCCATGGACGCCTGCACGATGGTTCGATCATCCTCGTGGACGACGCCAAGCGAGAGGATGAGAAGCAGATGATATCGATGTGGGAGAAGGAATTCGGCTTGGAGTCGGACTTCCTCGATACCGAGATGGGCGCCTGCATTCTGAGACGCCGCAAGCCGGGCAACGCCTGACATCCGTCTGCGGGCCCGTCAGACGATTCGGCCATCCTTCAGAACCGCCCAGGCCTTGTGCGGGCTATCGGGCGCCGCCCCCTGGATTTCCACTTCAGAAATCGCGTACCCCGGCCGGCCGGCCTTGGCGTATTTCCAGGCCTCGTACAGGCAGCCCAGATAGACGGAGTCCTCTTCGGCCTTGGCGATCTGGACCTTGGGCGCTTGTTCGCCGTCAGTCATAAGCTCGTCGAGGACCCGCTTCTTGGCGCCTTCGACGTCCTCTGCGGAGGATTCCAGGCTGACGCCCAGTCGGGCGACGTGCTCCTGGAGCCCCTTCATGTATGTTTCCCGCAGTTGTTCGCGAATGGCTGCACGGCCGGCCTGCGCCACCTCGTCCCACTTGAGCTGGGGCTCATACACGCGGCACTGGAAGAACAGGCCCACGACCGCGTCGTCCGGGAGCGACTGGCGAACGACCTCCTCGGCCGAGACGCCGAACGTGCCCGCCAGGGCGGACAATCCCTTCCACAATTCCTCCGGAATGGTGAACGCGATGCGTTTGTTTCTGGCCATAATCGAATCCTTCCATGGGCTTAGAGTCGGCATGTTACAGCGGCAGCCGGGCCCAACGCAAGAGCGATCTGCTCGCACGAAAAAGGGGACATTCTACTTTTCGTCCGCCTTGGGGGAAAACCAGAATGTCCCCTTTTCGGTTTGCCATGGAGGCCGGCCCCGTCCTGAACCCCCGGCCGTCCGGTTGCATATAGAGGAAGGATGTGGTATAACCCGCCTTCATCTGCCATTTACTGCTTTCGATTCACTATTGGGATGGTCGATGATCGGACGTATTCCGTGCCATGTCCGGGGTCAAATCGCAAATAATGAGTCGTAAATCGAAAATCCTGAAAGGATCCTGATGGAAGCTGCGGAACTCAAGACGATGATCGGTGAACTTGAGGCCCGGGTCGAAAAGATCCGGGACTGGCTTTGACTTGCCGAACAAAAAGGCGCAATTAGCGGAGTTGGGCAACAAGATGGCTACGCCCGGGTTCTGGGACAACCAGGAAAGGGCCCAGGCGGTCGTAGGGCAGCTCAGCGCCCTGAAGACGATGGTCGAGCCCGTCGAAAACCTGCAAAAGGAGGTCAAGGACCTCGCGGAGTTGTTCGAGCTGGCCGCCGAGGAGAATGACGCCGGCGAGATGGCCCAGGTCGAGACGGACGCCAAGGCCGCGGTGAAGCGGTGCGAGCAGGTGGAACTCCAGGGGCTTCTCTCACGCCCGGAGGACATGCGAAACTGCTTCTTCAACATTCACGCCGGCGCGGGCGGCACCGAAAGCTGCGACTGGGCGAGCATGCTGCTTCGCATGTACACGCGGTACTTCGACATGAACAAATTCAAATACGAGGAGCTGGACATCACGCCGGGCGAAGAAGCGGGCATCCGCTCGATCCAGTTGCGGGTCATGGGGCCGTTCGCGTACGGCAAGCTCTCCTGCGAGATTGGCGTGCACCGGCTGGTGCGGATCAGCCCGTTCGACGCCAACGCCCGCCGGCATACGAGCTTCGTGGCGGTCGACGTGCTTCCCGAGCTGCCCGAAACCGATTTGACAATCAAGGAATCCGATCTGGACATCGTCTACTTCCGCCGCGCGTCGGGCGCCGGCGGCCAGAACGTCAACAAGGTCTCCACCGCCGTTCGCATCAAGCACATTCCGACGGGCATCCTCGTCGAGTGCGTCAACGAGCGCAGCCAGGCCCAGAACAAGAGAATGGGCCTTTCCATCCTGCAGTCGAAGATCAATCGGTTGGATCAGGACAGAAAAGACGAGGAGATCAGCAAACTCTACGGCGACAAAGGCGAGATCGCCTGGGGCAGCCAGATCCGCAGCTACGTGCTCCAGCCGTACCAGTTGGTCAAGGACCATCGCACCGGCTATGAAACCGGAAACGTCGCGGCGGTCCTCGACGGCGAGATCGAACCGTTCATCGTGAGCTACCTGTACCATCGGGCGAAGGACAAGAAGAAGGATTGATGATTGATGAAGGATCATGGATTATTGAAGAAGGAGTCCGAAGCTCCGCTTCAATAATCCATGATCCATAATCCTTAATCAATGGGCTAACCTATGAAACAGATCATTGACGTTAACGTGGCGACGCGTCGAGTCGATCTCGTCAAGTGCAAGACGGACATGCTGGTCGTCGGCCGCTTCTCCGACGCGGGCGATCCCGGGCCGATCGTCAAAGCCCTGGATGAGAAACTCGACGGCGGCATCGGATGGCTGGCGAAGATCGGCGACTTCACAGGCAAGGCCAAGACCTACGCAGTCGTCTACGGAAACGGCCGCATCGCCGCCGAACGCGTGCTTCTGCTGGGCTTGGGCGAGCGGAAGAAGGCCACGCTGGACACGCTGCGAAAAGCCGCGGGCGCTGCGGCCAGTCGGGCCGTCGATATGAAGGTCAAGCACGTGTCGCTGGCCCTGCATCCGTCGTTCGCGGAGAGCCTCGACGCCGAAACGATGGGCCGGGCGATCGCCGAGGGCGTCTACTTCGGCAGCTATCGCTATGATGAATACGTCACCGAGAACGGCAACGGCCGCGTCGGCTCGCTCAACGTCGAGATCATCGACCCCGACGCGTCGCAGATCAAGAGCCTCACGCCGGGCATCACGGCCGGCGCGATCGTCGGTCGGGCCCAGAGCGCGGCGAGAACGCTGGCCAACCGGCCGGGCAACGTGATCGATCCGCCGGCTTTGGCCAAGGCGGCGCAGGAGCTGACCCGGGGGTTGAAGACTGTGCGGTGCACGATCTTCGACGAAAAGAAGCTCCGGCAGAACAAGATGGGCGGCATCCTGGCTGTGGGAGGCGGGAGCGACAGTGAGCCGAGACTGATCGTCCTGAAGTATACGCCCGCCAAAAGACCTGCGTCAGGACTGCCCACGGTGGCCCTTGTGGGCAAGGGAGTCACGTTCGACTCCGGCGGCATCAGCATCAAGCCGGCGCAGGACATGGACCAGATGAAGCTCGACAAGACCGGCGCGATCACCGTGCTGGCCACGGTCCGGGCGATCGCCGAGCTGGGCCTGCCGATCAACGTTTTGGGCGTCGTCCCCTCGGCGGAGAACCTGCCCAGCGGAACGAGCTATCGCCCCGGCGACATCGTCACGACCTACAGCGGCAAGACCGTCGAGATTCTCAACACCGACGCCGAGGGCCGCATGATCCTGTGCGACGCGATCACTTACGCCGTGAAGCAGAAGTGCGACGTGATCGTGGATATCGCGACGCTGACCGGGGCGTGCATGGTCGCCCTGGGGACGTACAAGGCGGGCCTCATGGGCAATGACGACGAGCTGATGGCCCAGATTCAGACAGCCGCCCAGGAGAGCGGCGAGAGCGTCTGGCCTCTTCCGAGCGGCGACGAATACGCCGACGAGATGAGGAGCAAGATCGCGGACCTCAAGAACACGGGCCCCCGCTGGGGCGGCGCCTGCACGGCGGCGGCGTTTCTGCGTCAGTTCGTCGGCGAGGCGAAATGGGCCCACCTGGACATCGCGGGCATGGACGTCCTGACCAAGCCGACGGAATACGCCACGCTGGGCAGCACGGGCTTCGGCGTGCGGCTGTTGACTACGTACCTGATGAATTTGACTGAGAAGAAGCACCGATGAGTGAAGAAAAGAGAACAATCGACACCGAGCGAATCCGCAAGGCAGTGCAGGAGATCCTGCTGGCCGTCGGAGAGGACCTCGATCGCGAGGGGCTCCAGAAGACGCCGGACCGGGTCGCCCGGATGTACACCGAACTGCTCGGCGGGACTTTCGCCGATCCGAACGTCCATATCGAGAGCGTGTTCACGGAAAAGTACGACGAGATCGTGCTGCTCCGCGACATCCCGTTCTACAGCATCTGCGAGCATCACATGCTGCCGTTCATCGGCAAGGCCCACGTGGCCTACCTGCCGAGCGGCAAGGTCCTGGGCGTCAGCAAGCTGGCGCGGATCGTGGACAATTTCGCCCACCGACTCCAGTGCCAGGAGCGGCTGACCGGCCAGATCGCCGACTTTCTCATGGACAAGCTCAAGCCGCAGGGCGTGGCGGTCGTGCTCCACGCTTCGCACAGTTGCATGACGATCCGCGGGATTCGCAAGCCCGGCTCGATGATGGTCACGTCGGCTCTTCGCGGCATCTTCAAACGCGACGCCCGCAGCCGCAGCGAGGTCCTGAGCCTGATGCACAACGACAAGGCGTGAGGATCGTCATTGAAAAGATGAAACCGCAGAGGGCGCAGAGACTCGCAGAGGAAGAGAAGGATTCTTGGTTCTTGCTTGCACCGAGTTCTATCTCTTCGGCCTCCGCGTCCCTCTGCGTCCTCTGCGGTTAAAGGAATCATAGGGGTAGAGTATCGATGATGCGTCTGGGCAGATTCGTCCGGTTTTCGATCAATCCGTTCCTCGACGAGGACTGCCCCGGGTGCAATTCGTATGCGTCCAAGCCCGCCGGCGAAGGATTGAGCGTCTACCTCGAACTGGCGGCCGAACTGGTTGGGCCGGTTCAGCCCGACACCGGACTGCTCGTGAACGTCAGCGACATCGACCGCGTCGTTCGGCGGTTCGCCGTGCCCGTCTTTGCCGAGCGGATTCGCGAGCATCTGGGTCGTGGCGAGCACATCCCGCTGAGCGGCGTCTCGCAGATCCTGCGGTCGGCCTGTGAGCGTCTCAGCGAGGCATTCGATGCCGCACGCGTGGACCGGCTCACGTTGAAATTGAATCCCTTCAGGAAACTGGCGATGGACACCAAAGACCCGGGCACGATGTACTTCAGCGAGAAGTTCGAGTTCGCCGCGACGCACAAGCTGTGGAACGACGCGTTTTCGGAGGAGCGGAATTTCGAGATTTTCGGCAAATGCGCCAACGCCGCCGGCCACGGGCACAACTACGTCGTGGAGGTGACGGTCGCGACATCCGCGAAAGGTCCTTCGCTGAAGATCGGCCAATTCGAGCAGGTTGTCGATGCGCGGTTGATGCAACTGGTGGACCACAAGAACCTCAACCTCGACGTGCCCGAGTTCCAAAAGCGGATCGCGACGGTCGAGAACCTGGCGATCTTCGCCTGGGAGCGACTGGACGGCCGCTTCGATCCCGGCCGGCTCCACAGCGTCACAGTCTGGGAGTCCGACAGGACGTATTGCTCGTACTATGGACCGTCGGAGGCTGCGGAATAAATCCGAATATCGAAATCCGAAATCCGAAACAAATCCAAATGGAAGAAAAATCCAAATGCTCGAAACGCTGTCGCGGGACCGGCGGAGCCGTTTTGAACATTTCGGTTTTGGTCATTCGTGCTTGTTTCGGATTTCGTGCTTCGATATTCGGATTTCCGGCCTTGGGGATCTGCTGAATGGCGTTCGAAATTCTCTTCGAGAATGCTGATCTGATCGCTGTGAACAAGCCGGAAGGCCTCGCCGCCATTCCTGAGCAGAATCCTCAGGAGCCTTCGCTCTTCGAGCGACTGTGCGCCGAGCGGGGCGAGACGCTGCTGATCGTTCACCGGATCGACAAGGACACCAGCGGCGTGATCGTCTTCGCCCGCAACGCCGAGGCCCATCGGCACCTGAACATGGAATTCGAGACTCGCAGGGCCCGCAAGGTGTACCTGGCCCTCACCCACGGCGTGATCGAGGGGGACTGGGGCAAGATCGACAAGCCGCTGGCCCGCTTCGGGTCCGGGCGGGTCGGCGTCAACCCCCAGCACGGCAAGCCCTCGCTCACCGAGTACAAGGTGACGCAGCGATTGCCCGCCCACACGCTGATTGAAGCGTACCCCAAGACCGGCCGGCGGCACCAGATTCGCGTCCACCTCTACAGCATCGGCCACGCAATCGTGGGCGATCGCCTCTACGGCGACTGGGCCATCCAGCGGGACTATCCCCGCATGATGCTCCACGCGAAACGTCTGACGATCCACCCGCCCTCGGGGGAGGAGCTGACGATCGAAGCGCCGACGCCGCAGTCGTTCACGGACGTGGTTGACGCGGCCGGCGGAAAACGGGCATAGGACCGATAGGACTGATGGGACGGATGGGACCTCAATTGCGGGTCATGCGACCAGCCCCGTAGGGTGGGCTCTTAGCCCACGCGTTCTTTCTGTCATTTGATCATCGCGCCGAAGGCCGGATCCTGGAGCAGCTCCCTGGCCCAGAGGGCATAGCCCTCGCCGATCGGATGGCTGGCGTCCACGTACCGCTCCGGCGGCAGCGGGGGCAGCATGGAGAAGGGGACCTTGTTCTTCGTGAGCCAGTCGGCCACCTGGGCTTTGATCGCGCCGTAGGCCGCCGCGTCGGCGTCGTTGAGCATGTGCTCGTTGAACGGGCCCACCAGGACGAATACCAGGTTGCCTTGCTTTTGCAGCAAGTCGATGGACCGTCGGAAGAACTTCCACTGCAGGGACGTGTCCAGTTCGACCCAGGACACATCCTGTTTCTTGGCGCCCTTCGTGACCCAGGTGCCGCCGGTGGGTTCCGGCGCCCCGCCCAGTTCGGGCAGGCCGCGGGTCAATTGCGCCAGTGGACAGGCGTACGGATGCCGTAGCGTCCAGTTCTGGACGTCCGAGCTCTCGTAGTACGTGGTCCGCAGGTGCGTGATCCAGTTCGAGAAGGGGATCGTCCGCTTGAGAGCGATCCTGGCCCTCGCGGCGAAGGAGGCCTTGTAACACGGGATCGGCACCGTGAACTGCGAGACGAGGTCCTGATGGTTGAAGTGGAATTCCTTGTCGGTCTGGAGGTCGTGCTTGGGCGAGGTCATCCAGAGCGGGTTGAAGTGCAGGAGGACGGTCCGCCCGGACAATTGCGGGCCATAGTAACGGAGCAGGCCTTCGAGAGCGGCCGGGTGCGTGCCGTCGAGGCCGAGATTGGCGAACCGCTGCTGGCCGGAGAACTCATTGAGATAGTGCGAGAGCGTCTCGTTCGGCGGCACGTAGTGGCCCCAGACGACCGAGTCGCCGATCACGAGCGTTTTTCGCTTGTCGCACATCTCGCGGCAGCAGCGGCTGTAGAGCCAGTAGTCGCTGCCGAGCTCATAGGGCATGCGGTAGTCGTCGCCGGGTGCGAAGCGTTCGTATCGTTGCCAGGCCATCGGGGCCAGGCCGATGATCGCCAGCATCGCTGCGCCCACGATGACCCAGTCCACAGAGGAGAGCCGCAGGGCGTGGGAGCAATCGAATGTCGTGATGCCGTTTTCTGTCGTCTTATCTGTCATACAGAACACCTGAAATACGAAGAGACACATGGAGGGTCGTAGGGTGGGCTATTATCCCACGCGTTTTGGC
>JBDKUU010000843.1:0-12099 GCA_039679525.1 Phycisphaerales bacterium
GCAAAGAGCGGGAGGCACGCACGGCGGCCGATACGGAGCAAGTCCTGCGTTCGGAACCAGAACCCGGTGGAAAGCTAAGAAAGGTTGCCACAGAGGTCACAGAGGGACACAGAGAAGAGCGAGAGGGCGAGGGGAAGAACGCCGCGGCTTGTGAGCCGCTCGTCTGTTTGCCCGGTTCTAGCCCTTCCGGCTCTGTGCCCTCTGTGCTCTCTGTGGCAAAAACTCCCCTCTTGGCCTCGGATTCGCACAGCGGCGTCGCGGCCGATCGGGAGGCCGTGGCCGGGGCGGAATTGGGTTCGTTTGGCGAAAACGGAGCGGAAGGAGTTTCAAGTGTGAAGTGTCAAGTTTCGAGTGGGAAAGGGCTGGTCTGTAGCGATGGCTCCGACTTCACACTTCACACTTCAAACTTCACACTTTCTGAAGAGAAGATAACGCCTCACGGCGTCACTACGAACGGGGAAGAGCCCGCGGCGTAGGCTGCGGCCGAAACGCTTCACGCTTTCCCCTTCGCGCTTCACGAGTCCGCGTGCGAAACGAACCCAATCTCGGGACGAGCCCCACGTCGGGAGCGCCAGGGGGCGGACGAAACGCAGGAAGCGGGTTCGATGTCGGAAAGAGGGCCGGCGGGCCTGGAGTGATGAGCCATGAGACACCTGAACGGACGACGCGACGCCGGGCAAGACGGTGGGAACTTGGCGAGGTCTTCGGCCGCTGCCCGAAGAGCAATGGCCGAAAGAAACGAAAGAAGGACGAAAGAGGAAGAAGCAGGAGTATCGGTTGTGCCCCTGTCTTCTTTTTCGTCTTCTTTCGTTTCTTTCGGCCCAACGTCCTTTCTTTCAGCCCTTCCTGCCGGGAAGGCCGTGGCCCGCGGCGGACAGAAGGGCCAGGGAAAAGAGCGGAGGGACGCCGCGATGGAGCGTATGTTGAGACCTCGCGTTGTGTCGGCGCTCGAACCCTCGTCAGGCCAGGAGGCCGCCGATGATGGCGCCGACCAGCAGCGGTCCGATCACCGCCCCGGCGACCGCGATGAAGGTGGCCACGCCCGAGACCAGGCCGATAAGAGGAAGGCCGAAGACCGCGCCGATGACTATGACGAAGATCGATACGAGAATCGCCGGCAGGAACGCCGCGATGATTCCCGCGCCGATGCCGCCCGCGCGTTTGCCGCCGATGATGCCGGCAACCAACGGGCCGATGAGCGGCAGCCAGAACAGAAGCAACGAAACCACCAGCATCCAGATCGCCCCCGCCACGATGCTGCCGCGGTCCCGAATCTGCATGCGGCCGGCTCTTCGCGTGGCCGGCTGAGTCTCCACGGCGCTGCGTTCCGGAGTCTGCATTTGAGTCGCCATATCCTTGCTCCCTTTGTTTCAGTCGATTCTTCTGTCGTTCGTTCCTCTCCAATAGGGATAGTCGTGGCATCCGGCCGAGGATGTCAGGTTTTTCCTGGATTCCGGGCCGCTTTCGCGCATCCGAACGCAGCAACCGGCGTGTGCGGCGTTGACAGGATCGGCCGGATGCGAGTAGACTTCTGCCCGGCCGCACGCCGGAGCGACCGAGCGTCGGCATGGCCTGCCCCCGACTCGATCGGGGATGCCTCGGCACGAGAAGTCAATATGCGGGAGCAGTCGAAATGAAACGACTTTGGGTCAACGTGGTTCCGTATGAGAAGGAAATCGCCATCGCCGCTCTGGAGAGCGGGGCCGAGGCCCTCGTGCTGCCCGACGGCCAGAGCGGCACGGTCCGCCAGTTCGGCAAGATCAAGACCGTCGAGCCCCACGGCGACCTCAAGCCCGGCGTGGACGTCGAGTTCATCGATATCACGAGCAAGGCCGACGAGGACCGTGCGGCCGCGGTGCCCGCGAACAAGCTCGTCGTGCTCAAGATGCTCGACTGGACGATCATCCCGATCGAGAACCTTCTGGCCCGCCGGGGCGGGAATTTGCTCGTGCAGGTCGCCGACAGCGAGCAGGCCAAGCTCATGGTCGAGATCCTGGAGAAAGGCGTCGACGGCGTGGTGCTCGATACGACCGACGTCAACGAGATCAAGAAGACCGCGGAGGTGATTCAGGGCGTCGGCGAGCGGGTCGAGCTCGTCGAGGCGACGATCAAGACCGCCCGGCAGCTCGGCATGGGCGACCGCTCGTGCCTGGACACCTGCACCCAGATGGCGGTCGGCGAAGGCATGCTCGTGGGCAACACGGCGACCGGCTTTTTCCTGATCCACTCCGAGTCCATCGACAACCCGTACGTCGCGTCGCGGCCCTTCCGCGTCAACGCCGGCGCGGTCCACGCCTACATCCTCACGCCCGGCGGCAAGACGAAATACCTCGCGGACTTGAAGACCGGCGACGAAGTGATGCTCGTGAACTACCAGGGTCAGACGCAGGTGGCCTATCTGGGCCGCAACAAGATCGAGCGGCGGCCGATGATGCTGATCGAGGCCGAGGCACAGGGCCAGCCGATCAGCCTGGTCCTGCAGAACGCCGAGACGATCCGCCTGATGGATCCGCAGGGCAAGGCGACTTCCGTCACGAACTTGAAGCCCGGCGACAAGGTCCTCGCCCACGTGGAGAAGTCCGGCCGACACTTCGGCATGAAAGTCGAAGAGAGCCTGATCGAACGATAGCATCAAGCAGGTCGGTTGGTCCCGTGTTCTCGCCGGTCCAGGAAGATTTGGCGTGCGCGATAATCGTGCATGTGCAAAATGTGCGGGGATCCGCAGCGAGCACAGACCAGTTGGTACTCGGCCCTCCGATGAGAGCGAAACGCGGAGAGCATCCGTGCAAGCGGGCGAGAGTTGATCTTCTTGGCGACGGGCTTTTCAATTGCCTCACAAGCCGAGCAATATGCCAGACCCCAAAAGCTCTTTGGCAAGTCAATAGATAGGAGACGGAGAAACTGGGCCGCGACCTGGCGGATGTACGCGTCTGCATTCTCCCGCGTGAATCCGCTATTGAAGATCGCGCCGCGCCCATCGTCCAACTGCGCCAAGTCCTCGTCAAGTCCTTCCCACAGCGCGTACAGTTCCTCAGAATAGCCCGACGCGGGAAAGAGTTCCGCCAATTGGAACAGACTCTCCGTGGGATCCGCTCTTTCGGCCACCAGCTCCTCGCACAGCCGTCTCGCATATCGTTTCAGAGCGACTTGCTTGTCAGGCCATTCAATCCCGAGCTCGCCGCATGCCCTCTGGAAGTACTTGCGCACTTCTTCGCTATCCATGGGCCTGTCCAGATCCAGGCCGGCAAGAATGGCGACGTTCTCCGAAGATGAACCGGCGGTCAGGCATTCCACCGCCCAGTTGACGTAGTCTTCCGGCACGTCAATGCCAAGAGCCTTACGACCTGTGAGTTCCTCAATGCGCATGATCGGTCACAACACTCCCCAGATCCCATTTGCCGGCACAGGGCCTCAGCAGCCAGATTCCCTCGCCCGTCGCCAGACAGAAGCCGACGTCGACATAGAATGGAAGCGGCTCCAGGCCCAGCCGCAGGCCGTGGACCAGCAGGATGAGCCCTTCTGCGATGAGGAACAGTCCCGCCAGCGGGATCACGGCGGCGAAGCGTGTCGGGTTCCAGGCGAGAGCGAAGAAGAACAGGCCGATGCCCGTGAACGCCCCGGCGGCCATTCGCAGCCAGTAGTCCAGCATGGGATCGTCAGGGATCGCGCCGGCGCCGAGACCCTGGAGTTGAGCGGCCGCGGCGGGCCACGGGGCGAAGACGCCGTAGACGCTGATCGCCCAGCCGAAGCCGGCGGTCAAGAGGAACGCTCTCAACAGTCGGAGTCTCATTTCAGCCTTTCAAAGCTCGGCGCATCACTTCGCCTCCAGCGACTCCAATTGCGTCGCGATGTCCCGAATGCCATATCGTTTGTAGAACTCCAGCGTCTTGTGCCACAGGGACTTCGACAGCCGCTTGGGGATCTGTTCGAGAATCGTCGTCGGGATCGTCTTGTAGTACGCCTCTGCGATCGAGCCGGCGATGCAGGCCTGGGTGTCGGCGTCGCCGCCGAGCGAGACGGCGTTCCGCACCGCGTCCTCGAAGGACGTCGAATCGAGGAAGGCGATGATCGCCTCGGGGACCGAACCCTGGCATGTCACTTCCGGCTTGTACTCCGGGCGAATCGCGTCGATCGTCCGGGAGAGATTGTAGCCGAATCGCTCCTGGAGGGCCTTTCGGATCGACTCCTTGTCCTGCCCGATCCGAGCGAGGAACACCGCCAACGCCGTCGCCTGCGCGCCCTTGATGCCCTCGGGATGGTTGTGCGTGCACTCGGCGGTCCGCCCGGCCTCCTCCAGCACGTCTTGTTCCGTTTCGAACGCGTGGGCCACCGGGCTGACCCGCATGGCCGAGCCGTTGCCGAAGCTGTTGTACGGGGCGTGGCCCGGCGTCACCATCCAGCGAAGGAACCGCGGGCCGTACCCTCGCATCGGGTGCCGGCGGGCGTAGGACTTGATCGCCCGGCCGTAGTTGCGGTCGGTCAGGATGGCGTCGGCGACCGCGATGGTCAGCACGCTGTCGTCCGTGTAGGTCGAGACGCGGGTGAACAGCGTGAAGTCCTTCCGCTTCGTCCGGAAGTTCTCATACACCGACCCAATGATGTCCCCCGCAATCGCTCCGATCATTCGCTCTCCATGTGACGGGTTCATCGAAGAATCCGCATACAGAGTATTCCGCACGCTCAACGATCCAAGCGCAGACGCCGATGCTGACGGGGCTTCTTCACGATCTCCCGACTCCGATCCACGAGCTTGTTAGGCGATCGGCGTTCCATCTGACGCAGTTCCTCCACCATAGCGTCGAGGTCGTAACGATGGCGTTTGGCAAACGCATCCCGGGTCCGCCAGACTTCTTTCAGTATCTCATTCTCTTCCATAACCGATCTCCATGATTTCGATCGGGGTGCAAATCTCCGGACAGGAGAAACCCACAGATTCGCATACTCTTCTGATCGATGGTTTGATCTCGGGATTATTGATGTGGCGGCAATTCCAGGTCAGCAGGTAATCGATGCGATGCGCAGCCGCCGTGGCGATGTGAAGCGCGTCTCCTTGCGCCTTGCGAGGGACGGCCTTCTCAGCGAGGAACGCGCGAGCCAACTCCCTCGCTCCATCGGTTAGTACCAGTTGTGCGATTCCCTCCAGAATCTCCAAACGGCGGGCAACGGCATCGGGATCGCCGTTTCTCGCCTCCAACATGACGATCTCTGAAGTGAACAACTCGAAGTCGCCTCGCCGCTTTTCCCACCAATCCGCGGTAATCTGCTGGCAAGCCGCCGTGAGCAGACCCGGGCTCGGTCGCGCTGCAAGGTAGCTGACAATCGTGGTTTCAATGTAGACGCTTGGCCTGTTCATAGCTTCAGCATACTGTCTTGCCCCTGTTCTGGCAAGCTCGACGCCATGCCCATCGTCCCCATCGAGAAAGCAGGTCCCATTTCGGCATGAAGGTTCAAAGGAACTGATCCATCGCCAGAAGTTGAAGGGACTGCACCGCAACCTTCCGGATGTAGTCGACCGCAATCGCTCCGATCACGACAGATCGTCCCCTGCGAACCAATTAACCGTCACCCGAATGACTTTCCCAATACTCCAGATACAGGCGGTGACACTCCGGGCAGACCCAATCGATTACTCTTCGCCCGTATGGCGTATCCGCTGTTTCGCCATTGTACCGGTGTTCTCCGTGATTGGGGAAGTCCGTCGCTGCCACCTCATGGTAATCCCGCACGTAGACAATCTCCCCCGCCACGAGCATCTCTTCGGGATGCATCTCGCAGCCATGAACGGAACATGTCGGAGCAGGCCCGATGTGCCCCTGGGTCCGATCCAACGACCGACACCCCACGAGCGTCGACAGGATCGCCCCCAGCACGACCAGACTGCAGCTCCTGCTCAGCCCCATCTCTCATTCCCCTCGTAATTGCACTATTGGTCCAGCGGCAATTCGGGATGAGTACCTGGCGATCGTCACCCAGTATACGATCCACAACACATATCCAGCGACGGTGGTCCATGTCCCGACAGATGGAATGACGTACGAGATTCCACAGATCGCCATGGCCAGTCCCAACGCCAACCCTGGATTCGGCGATTCCACGACGCCGCGTCTTCGGAACTCATTCCCCAGAGACTTCGCGATACAAATCACAAGGACGAAGCTCCAAATGAGATTGAACAGCGGAATGAGGCCAAGCCACACGAGGCTGGGCGACAGAGCTCTGCTCTCAGGAGAACACCGGGACAGGGCCGTCTGAAGAGTCAACAAGTAGAACACCGTCGGAATGATCAACGCTCCCAAGACCAGGAGCACGAGCATTTCCGTGGACCCAGGAAGAGACAGATACGCAAGTACGTGCACGGCCTTTCCTTTCTACGTCACGGCTGGGACTCATTGTGGAGCAGTTGCGAATACACTCTTCGGCGGACAATCAATACACGTCGTTCATCGGTAGAAACCCCGCGGATTCCAGGAACATGAGACAGACGCCGCGAAACGTGGCAGATCCGGGGTTCCAGCGTACGGCAACTTGATAGTGGCCGTCTTTCACGCTCTCCAGAATCCATTCGGCTCCGTCGAGACCGCCACTATGCCCCTTCTGCTCCCAGAGCTTCGGGTCGCCCAGCTTGTCCGCCAACTTCTCAAAATCCGCCACGGACAGCGATTTCCGAGTCTTTCGGAGGATCTTCCCCGGATCGTATCCTCCCTTGCCATCGAGTTCTATCGCACACAGGTCTATGGACGAGCCGGTCTTTTCAATACGCACCGAGATCGGGTGATGAAAGGTCCGCAGCCATAGAAACCGATATACGACGTCGGCTTCTGCCTTGTCCCGCGATAGAGATGGTTCCTGCATCGCGTGGAGATGCTTGGAGTACCAATTACATCGGAATTCATCCGAGTGGGAGTCTGATGGATCAAGGCTTCCGGCTGGGAAATAGTATTCCGGGACATTGCTGGAAAGAGGCTTGCTCGAGAGGTTGGGCTTCTCCTGAAACAGCAGATGGGCAAAATCCGCGAGGTAGCGGCGCCAGACCAGGAAGCTGTGGCCACCGGGGGTTTCGACCCAAGTGAGCTTGATGCCCCTGGATTTGAGCCATTCGACGAGCTTCTTGTTCACGCCGATCAGGCCGTCCTGCTGGCCGCAGGCGATCCAGAGAAGCCGGAGCTTGGAGTTGAGGCTCCCTTTGAGTTCCGGATAAGCCCTGGCGAAGTCCTCGTCGAGGCCGCCGGAGCTGAAGGCGCCGATCCAGGCGAAGCGGTCCGGGGCGTTGAGGCCGATGAAGAGCGACTCGGTGCCGCCCATCGACAGGCCCGCGACGGCTCGGGACTCGGAGTCCGTCGAGACGCGATAGGCCTTCTCCACCTGCGGGACAATCTCCGTCAGGAGCACATCGCGGAACTTCACGACGTTGTCCTGCCAGACCTCTTTGTTCTGCAGGCCCGCCCAGCCGTTGGCGATCACCGCCTTGTTGCCGTAGCCCAACGGCATCACGATCAGCATGGGCTTGGCCCCGCCCTGGGCGATGAGGTTGTCGAGGATGACGTTCGCCCGGCCGACGGAGACCCAGGCGTCCTCGGCGTCGCTGTAGCCGTGCAGGAGATAGAGCACGGGGTAGGTCTTCGCAGCCGCGGGATCGTAGCCCGGCGGCGTGTAGACCACAAACGGCCGCTCGTCGCCCAGGATGGCGGAATGGTACAGGTGCCGATGGACCACGCCGTGCGGCACGTCGTTGATCTCCCACGGCAGCGTCGCCGGCCCCGGCACGTGGACCTGGCTCTCGGTGTTCAGCAGGTTGTACTTGAGCAACGGATTGCTCGGGTCGATCATCTGCACGCCGTCCACGCTGAAAGAGTACGAATAGATGTCCGGCGGCATCGGCTCGGACGTGAACGACCAGACGCCCTGCTCATCCTTCTGCATGGTCTTGGACCCGACGGTCTCCAGCCGCACCCGCACGTCCCTGGCGTTGGGGGCCTTGAGCCGGAATGTCACGCGGCTGTCGGAATGCACCTCAGGCGACACCAGCGGCTGCCCCACCACCGGCGTAGCCACGGCCAACATCAAAGCAAACGGCAGATTCCTCATATGCAATCTCCCCGCAAACGGAAATAACGTCATGACGTGCATGGCAGCCACGTGCGTTCACGCCCGGCATGCACACACCATCACGAAGCTCGCAGCTTCTCTTTCACCCACTCTCTGACCAGTTCCGCTTCGTCCATGCCCTTTGCCCTGGCGATGCGTCTCACCGCCTGGGCCTGCTCAGGAAGAAGGCGAATTCGCACGATATCCTGATCGTCGCGTCCAAAGACGGGCTCCTCGACCTCTTCCAGCTCGCCTTCGAAATCCGTGAGGTCGTGCGTATCCCAGAATCGCGAGAGTTCTTCAATCGAATCTGTTTTCGGAATCCTGCCCATAGTCAATGGCTTCTCCACTGCTTGAAACGTCGTTCCTCTTTGTCGGTCATAGGTCGCGCAGTAACCGGATACCCCGTGGCGCCGGGAAAGGCAATCACAACGCAGAACAGATACCGTCCGCCTGACGTCTGTCCCAGGACATAGTACACCGGATTCTGACCGGCTGACTTGGCGCGAAGGATCAGGGGATGACCAAAACAGACTTCTTCCACCTCGCCCGGCCGAACTCCATGTTCCGCTACATGGGCGACTCGATCATCAGGCCAAATCAACTCTGTGATTCTCATGGCTTCAGGATACCCCGTCGCCAACGGCAAGACAAGACGACTTTACTGCCATCGCCTCGAGTGTTCGATCGGAACGCCAGCCAATGGAGACGAAAGACGCCAGCATCGGAATACCCTCCCCCTGACACGCGATGGGCCCCCGAACACGACGGAGCCAGATCTCACCTGTCGATCTCGATGTCCTGGAAGGACAGCGGGTCTTCCACCGGCTCCATGTGCGTGATCACGTTGGCCCCGGGGAGGGCCTCGCGGATCTCGGCTTCGATGTTCTCGAGCAGATGGTGTCCCTTGTGCGTGGTCCATTTGCCGGGCACCAGGACGTGGACGGAGACGAACCGCCGGCCGGCCGCCTGGCGGGTCAGCAGGGCGTGGAACTCGATGCCCTGCTCCCTGTACTTGTCCAGGACTCTCTCCACCTTCGCGCGATCCTCCAGCGGCAGGGCCGTGTCCATGAGGCCGGCCACCGAACGCCGTATGAGTTGAACGCCCGTCCACACGATGTTGGCCGCCACGCCGATCGCCACGATCGGGTCCAGGATCTGCCAGCCCGTCAGCGCCACGGCCCCCACGCCCACGATGACGCCCGCCGAGGTCCACACGTCCGTCATCAGATGGCGGGCGTCGGCTTCCAGCGTGATCGAGTTGTGCGTCCGCCCTGCCTTCAGCAGAATCCTCGCGACGACCAGGTTGACCATCGACGCGCCCGTGGAGACGACCAGCCCGATGCCGGCCTGCTCGATCGCCTGCGGATGAAGGATGCGTCCCACCGCCGCGTAGCCGATCGCCGCCGCCGCGACCAGGATGAGGATTCCCTCGACGCTGCTGGCGAAGTACTCCGCCTTGCTGTGCCCGTACTGATGCTCCTCGTCGGCGGGACGGGCCGCGACGATCAACATGGACAAGGCCATCGCCGCCGCGACCAGATTCACGAGCGACTCCACCGCGTCCGAGAGCAGACCGACGGAACCGGTCAAGAGGTAAGCGACGCTCTTGAGCCCGATCGTGACCACCGCGGCGGCAATCGACAGCCACGCGTATCTTGTCAGAGACGAGCGATTCATGTACGGCCCGATTTCCACTCAGCAAATATAGAGTCTAAGATCCTAGCACGCCGGCACAGACCGGTCAACAGTGTCCGATGAAGAACCGCCGTCGTATGTCTGTGCGAGTTTTCGCGTACGGAGTCTGCGCTACCGATTCGCGCAGAAGCCAGGACCGGGGACTCGGTTCGTAGTGACGCCGCAAGGCGTTCTCTCAGAAAGTTGGAAGCGACAAGTTTCAAGTTTGAACTGAGGGGCCCAAAGTCCATCGCTTCTTGCTTTCAACTTGACGCTTCACACTTCAAACTGACCCCGATATGCCCTGACGGGCACACTACAAACAGGCCGTCCTTGATTCTACGCGTGCCGGGATTCTTTCATAGACACCGCCGCCGCGGGCGCATGGCCTGTTCTCATGAGACTTCTCGACCTCCTCGACTCTTGACGCGTGGGTTGAGAACCCACCCTACGAAGACTCCCAGGGGCTTGAGCCATCGTTGTTCTACACATCTTCGCCCCCTTGAGAACCGAGGCATTGCGGACGTCCAGGAGCCGGGGGCGCTGCCCCCAGCCCCCGAGATTTACCGCTTTGGGCCAGAGGCATGATAGACAAAATGGCGACTTCGCCAAGACAGCGGGATCGTCCAGACCGACGAGCCGGGCTCTGCCGACGTCATGCCTCTGGCCAATGCGAAAAATCTCCTACACACGCCCGCCGCGGGCGTGTCCGGTTCGCAGAGAAGTCGATTGTCCTATTCCAGAATCATGCCATTGGTGAAAGGCGAAAAACGCCCGCCGGCCCGTCGCGCAGCGGCGAGCCGGCGGATTCCGGACCTGTCCGCTCCTTCCTTCACTCCGCGATCCCATACGGCCCGGCACGTCATAGAAGCGGACATGCCCCCCGTCGCGTATCGCGGGCGGTCATCCGATAGAGGGTCTCACGCCGCGCCGTGCTTGATGAACGTGCCGGCTTGGTACTCCTCGAAGGCGGTCTGCAGCTCTTGCTCGGTGTTCATCACGATCGGGCCGTACCACGCGACCGGCTCGCCGATCGGCCGGCCGGCCATGAGCAGGAACCGCACGGGCTCGTCCTCGGTCGAGACCATGATCTGGTCCCCTCTCTCGAACAAGACGAGCATCCCGTCGCCGACGAACGGCTCCCGTTGCATGTCGAAGTAGTTCTCGCCCTGCATCTCGTAGGTGAACGGGTTCTTCTCTTTGCAGAAGTACCCCCTGCCCTCGATCACGTAGGCGAAGACGTTGTGGTCCGGCCGCGTCGGATGATAGTGCTCCGACCCCGGCGGCACGGTCACGTCCAGGTAGACCGGATCGGTCACGATGTCGCGGACGGGCCCTTCGGTGTCGCCGACTTTGCCCGCGACGACGCGGACCTGGACGCAGTCATCGACCGTCACGGCGGGAATCTCATCGGCCGTCACGCCTCGATATCGCGGATCCATCATCTTGTGGTCGGCGGGCAGATTCGCCCAGAGCTGAAAACCCAACATCTTCCCGGCCGCGTCGCCCTTGGGCATCTCCTGGTGGATGATGCCGCTGCCGGCGGTCATCCACTGCACGTCGCCCGTCCCGATAACGCCCGCGTTGCCCATGCTGTCGCCGTGCTCGACCGTCCCGCCGATGACGTACGTGATCGTCTCGATCCCGCGATGCGGATGCCAGGGAAAGCCCCTGATGTAGTCGGCCGGCCGGTTCCCCCGGAAGTCGTCGAACAGGAGAAACGGGTCGAACATCGGCACTTCGTCGTACCCCATCGCCCGATGCAGATGGACGCCCGCCCCCTCGATGGTGGGTCTGCTCCGCCAGACCTTGCGGATCTTTCTAGTCTCGATCATCGTCGCCTCAGCCATGTTGTCCCCCTTCTGCTCTCTGACCTCACAGACGCCGCCGTCCGTCCAGGATTCGCCCACGCCCGTACGCGTTCAGCGACATCATAGCAGCGGGCTTCAAACTGCGTCGTAGGGTTTCTCCTTGCCGCGGCCGGACAAGACCAAACCCGGAAAAGTCCTTCACGGAATTGCGCGGATTGTCGCATTCGAGATGTAGGAATCGGGGACTCCGCCCCCGGACCCCCGAGATTTTGCGCTTTGGGCCAGCAGCATGATGCAGAGACGTGTAGCCTATCGACGACGTCGCCCGCGAATGTCCGCCCCGGTTTCGGCCGGACCTGCGGACGGGCCCTCCTGGCGGCGAAGCCTTCCTGCTGGAAGCCCAAAAAGCGAAAGACGCATCCCGGAATCTTGCCAAAGCAGCGAGATCGTCCAGACCGCCGAGCCGGGCTCTGGCGACATCATGCTGCTGGCCAAAGCGAAAAATCTCCCTCACACGCCCGCCGCG
>JBDKUU010000844.1:0-4578 GCA_039679525.1 Phycisphaerales bacterium
ATGGAGATCGATCCGGAACTGGTCGATCCCAATACGGGAGCCATCCAGGCGGGCGATGTCGTCGTCACGCGCATCTTCGAGCTTCAGCATGTCGACGTCGCCAGCGTCACCAATCTCTTGCAGAGTATGAAACTCAGCGTCGCAGTCTCTCCGATTCCCGAAACCCAAACGCTCTTTGTCACCTGCTATGCCCACCGCATGGCCCGCGTCGAACAGTTGGTCGAGATGGTCGATCGGCCGGGCAAACCCCGGGAGTTTCGATTCCGCCAGCTCCAGCACGCGGCAGCCGGCACGATCACTCGAAAGATCCTGGCTTTAGCCGGAGAGCTGGAGGGAATCGCCATCAGCGTCGGATCGACAGCGCCCGATGCACAAGCTCCCCGCAATGCCCAGCCTGCCGCACCCGCTGCGCGGGCCACGGCCGCAGCGGTCTACCTGGACACCGACGAACGCACCAATCGCATTTTGATGATCGGCCCCTGTGAACAATTGGAGACCGTCGAGGGCCTGATCGATACTCTCGATGTCCCCCAGCAGGACCTTCGAACGATTCACGTCTATCACGTCAAGCGAACAGCCGCCCAGGACGCTCTGGAAAAGCTCACGCAACTGGGTCTTATCGATAGAAGCGGCCAGGCGATGAAGGCGGGCAAGACACAAGGGACGCCCTCCGGCGCTGCCGAGTCTGTGCAGGAAGATGAACTTCAGGTTGTACTTCTGGAAGCCACCAATTCCCTCTTGGTCAACGCAACTGCCGGCCAACACTCGCAATTGCGGATGGTGCTCGACTACATCGACGTGGCTCCCCAGGATCAGCGGACCATGAAGGTCTACACGATCCGGCATGTGGACGCCGACGACGTCGCCCGAAAGCTCGAGCAACTCGCCATCTTCTCTCAGGCGGGCGTCTCCACTGGAACTGCGGTGAAGACTGGGTCTGCTGGTTTGGCCCAAGCCACGCCGGCTGTCGTGACTACTGCAACAAACGCCCTCACGCCCGATACCCCTCAGGTGGTGGTCCTGGAAGTGACCAATTCCCTTTTGGTCAATGCTACGCCCGGCCAGCACCAGCGGATCGACTCGGTGATCCAGTACATCGATATGGAAGCCCCGAAAGAGAGCGTCCCCTACGAAATCTACTTCCTGGAGAATCAGGACCCCGAGCAACTCTCCCAGGTGCTGGGCAAGCTGATCCAGGAGACAGTCCTCAGCGCCGACGGCAAGGTCGAAAAGACCATCGCCAAAACCGAAGAAGAGATCACGATCATCCCCGATAAGAACACCTTCTCATTGATCGTCCACGCCAGCAGAAAGAACCAGGAATGGATCGCCGGATTAGTCGAGAAACTCGACAAACGAAGGCCGCAGGTCCTGATCGATGTAACGCTGGTGGAGATCACAGAGACCGACGCCTTCAACTATGACCTGAACCTGATCACAAGCGCCCCCGATCTGACTCAGACCTCAGGCCTGACCGGCGCCGTAGCCCCTGGCACAACCTCGACCGACATCATCAATCGCCTTAACGCCAGCGACCGGACCCAATTCGCGGATCTCCAATCCAACAAAGGCGACCTCAACGCCTTTTACGGCGACAAACACATCAATCTCCTGCTCCACGCCATGCAGACCAAAAACTACGGCCGCATCCTTGCCAAGCCCAAGATTCTGGTCAACGACAATGAGCCCGGCTCGATCAAGACCGCTGACACCACCTACGTCGCCAAGCGATCCTCGATCCCTGTGGGCTCCGGGGCCGCGGGCAATGATGTCACGCTCATCGAGACGGCCGTCAACTATGAGCCCTACGAAGCCGGCATCACCCTGAATATCACGCCCCACATCAGTCAGGGCGATCTATTGCGCATGGAGATCGAGCTATCCCGATCCGACTTCCGCGAGACCGAGGATGAGGAGAAGCCGCCGGACCAAACGACCAGTGAATTGAAGACCACAGCCTTCGTGCCCGACGCCAGCACAATCATCCTGGGCGGCCTGTTGCGCCTGAACCAGAATAAAGGCGGCACGAAGGTGCCGATCCTGGGCGATATCCCCTTCGTGGGCGGCCTGTTCCGCACGATCAACAATCGCGATTCTCAGAGCAAGCTCTACATCTTCGTAAAGGCCGAGATCATCCGCCCCTCCGGCAACCGCCGCCAGGAGCTAGGCCAACTAGAGTCGATCTCCGAGCGAAACCGCAAAGCCTTCGAAAAGCACGAGCAGGAGTTCCAAGGCTACCAGAGCTGGCCGGGCATTAAGTCCCAGCCCGTCGATCCGCCCAAGGTCCTGGAGGCCCGCTGATGATTCACGTGTTTCGGCCGGCGTATCACCCGCAGTTTTGTTCGCACTCTCTCACTGACTTGAAGTGTGAATATCACCCGGTGCGACGTGGCCCGCAGGCAGGCCAGGACGAATGCACGAGATGAGCCGCTTGAAGGAGATACGGCATCCGAGACGGCGCCAGAAGAAGAGGTGACGTCGTCTGTGACGCCCACCCCCGGGGTACACGTTCAGATCGAGCTACAGCAGGCCCAGCAACCGGCGGAGACCAAGCGGGTCGCTACCGCGTAGATCGAGTCATGATCGGCATGATCGATCGTTGAGTATCCCTGCAAGACGCTGCACACCCATGACCGCAGAAGCAGCGGAGCGAGTCCTGGTGCGACTCGGGATCGAGTGTGGTCTCGTGCCAACGGGTAACCCCGTGGCCGCATTGCTGGAAGCGGACCCTGCGCCACCGTCGTGAGACCGGTGGCCGATACCGGGCATGGTCCAACTCCAGCCGTACCGTGTCCCGAGCCGATGCAGGTCAGGGCCGAACCGTAGCCGCAACAAAGGGCAATGCCGGGCGGCTGGCTAGCGGACCCTCGCACGTAGTCATCCGAGGCCCCAGGATGGCCCAGGAGGGCCGATCCACCCGCCAGCAGGCATCGCGTTGGCCGAAACACCGTGCCGCACTCAAGACGCAGCGAACCGTCCGCTGGCAAACATCCCGTACTGGCGATGGGACCCGCTTGCGTTGGCTTACATCACTTCCCGCGATAGGGGTGGCGCGGCTTAAAGAATGGGACAAATGACGGGGGAGAGGGGGTGCCGGGGGGGGGCTCCCCGGGGTGGGCCACCGGCCCCCCCTATCCACGACGGCCGCTGACGGACCGGAGATGCACCGCCTCAGCGATCGATCGGGTAGGCAGAAGTGATTGCCCCGCCACCTCTCAACCACCGTACGTATGGGTCCGTATACGGCGGTTCAGGGCGAGCACATGAGACGTCGATGCTCTCGGACAAGGTTCACGAGATCCCGTTGGCGTAGCAGGTTCTCGCGGTTCACGACACTGTCCATGAGTCTCACCACTTCATCCCCGGCTTAATCCGTCGGTCCTACGCGCGCCTGACGCGCCTGGCCGTTAACCTCGGCGGTTCCGCCGCCTGCTCTCACGGCCGGCCTGGGTGTCCCAACCCTTGTGTCGGCGCCTGCTCCGTGCATTGCGTTCTCGGAGCCGGTTGGCTCAGCCTGCTCGGCCTTTTGCCACGCGCCGCGAGCACGTGGCTACTGTGACCTCGGCGACGGCTACCGGTCCTTCCTCGCCCATTTCTGAGCCGAGTAGCCGATTCCAGTAGACCGGCAGGTCCTCCAGGATAGACACGTGACCTGCACTCCATGTGTCCGCCGCAGGTATCCTGCCCGATATCGCCGTTGTATGCGATCCAAGTGAGCCCCGGCCTATTGCGACACAGGTTTTACATCGCCGGCGCCGCCAGCTTCTTCCCGGTCACCGCACGACAGCAGCCATTCAACGACAGGCTTGAATGTGTCGCCTGCCCTTTCCAGGCTCAGCCGGAGGTCGGTTCGGTGACCGATCCGCAGCACCGACTCTCACCCTCTCCAACGCAGCGTTCTCCTCTCCGGATTGCCGTTGGTTTGGACTGACATGACGACCCGGCCCCCGAGGGTAATCGGGCTGTGCCGTCGTCCGTGGGGGGGGTGGCGAGAATCGTCGTCGGATGGCCAATGGGATGGCAAAGCAGTCCGAAGGAAGACAGTTAACCACATGCAACTCGCTACCACTAAAGGGTTTAGGAGAATGGGCGATATAGGATTCGGACCTATGACCTCACGGGTGTGATCCGTGCGCTCTAACCAGCTGAGCTAATCGCCCAAAGTCACGCCATTAGAACCGATCCCCCTGCCGCCTGTCAAGCATCAATTCCCGGCATTTTCAGGGGAGAGCCGGTCAGGTGGCGACGAGATTGACCCGGCCGAGCTTGACGCCTTTCATGCTCAGGATGTTCTCGCCGACGCGGTTGATCTCGCCGACCTGGCCGCGGAGCACGATGATCTCCAGGCAATCGTGATGGTCCAGGTGGACGTGGAGCGAGGAGATGGCCTGCAGGAGGTGCGAGTGCTGGATCGCGATCAGTTTTTCCGCCAGGTTCGCCGCGTGATGATCGTACACGAGAAACACCGCAGCCACGGCCTGGGCCTTCGGATCGGCCAGCCGCTCTTCGCTCAACTGCTGGCGAACCAAATCGCGGATCGCCTCCGAGCGGCTCTGATAACCCCGCCGGTCGATCAGC
>JBDKUU010000845.1:0-3872 GCA_039679525.1 Phycisphaerales bacterium
GCACGATGAAAGCGGTCGGCGGTCGGCGCCGCAAGAGTGAGAACGCCAACGGCTTCCGTGGCGGATCATATGTTGGTGGCCAGCCTGGGCCGCGCGCCGCGACAGGCAACATCGAAGGTGGCGACACCCGAAACCTGCGGAATTACGAGCCCGCACCCGTGCAGGTGTGGCCGATTGCAACGCAGCCCTTCAAGGACGCCCACTTCGCCACGTTCCCGCCGGAGCTTGCCGAGCGATGCCTCCTGGCTGGATGCCCCAAGGGCGGGTCTGTGCTCGATCCCTTCGGCGGCGCCGGGACAACCGCCCTCGTCGCGGATCGGATGGGCCTCGACTGCACCCTGATCGAGCTTAATCCCGCCTATGCCGAGATCGCCCGCAAGCGGATCGAAGCTGACCAGGGCATGTTCTCCAGCGTCGCGGTTGAGCCCCCCTCCGAAGGCCTAAACCCCATCGGCCCCGTAGTGGCGAAGGTCGCAGCCCAGGTGCTGGATAAGGCCCTGGAGCGGGACCAGGACCAGGGGGAGGCGGCATGAACGCGCTGACCCTGACGCCGGCCAATGACGCCCCGCCGATCAAGCATATCCCGTGCAACCTGGAGGCCGAACAGTACGTCCTGGGCGCCCTGCTGTACGATAACGCCGCTTTTGACCGATGCGACGACCTGAAGGCCGACCACTTTTTCGAGCCGTTCCACGCCCGGCTGTTTGCGATCATCGAAAGCGCGATCCGCAGAGGCCAGCTTGCCGAGCCGATCCTTGTCGCCGATCAGGTAGCGCGCGACCCGGCCTTTGAGGAGCTTGGCGGGCTGCGCTACCTCGCCCTGCTGGTGGAACAAGCCCCGCCCTCGGCTCATGCCCGGGACTATGCCCGCGCCGTCATCGAAACCGCCAAGCGCCGCGAGCTGATCCGCATTGCGGGCGATCTTGAAGCCCAGGCCACAGACCCGGAAATCGACGCATCCGCCGCCGACCTGATCGAAGGGGCAGAGGGCGCGCTCTACAAGCTGGCAGAGAATGGCCGCGGTCAAAGCGCCGGTGTGGTATCCTTCGCCGATGCCGTCACAGGCGCGGTCAAGATGGCCGCCGCCGCCTTTGAGCGGGACGGGGGGCTGTCTGGCCTATCCACCGGCTTGATTGACCTGGACCGCAAACTGGGCGGCCTGCATCCATCGGATCTAGTGATCCTGGCGGCTCGTCCTTCCATGGGGAAGACCGCCCTAGCCGCAAACATCGCCTTCAGCACTGCTCGCAATTACGCCTACGAGGCCCGGCCCGACGGGACCAAGCGCACCACGGCCGGCGGTCAGGTGCTGTTCTTCTCCCTGGAGATGAGCGCCGAACAGCTCGCCATGCGCATCCTGGCTGAGACCTCCGGCGTGTCAGGCGACCGGATCAGGAAGGGCGAGATCGAGGCCCATGAGTTTGGCCGGGTCAGAGACGCCGCTATCGAGATCCAGCAAGCCCCGCTGCATATCGACGCCACGGGCGGCCTAGCCCTGGCCAAGTTGGCGGCTCGCGCCCGGCGCCAGAAGCGCATGACCGGCCTCGACCTGATCGTGGTGGACTACCTGCAGCTGGTCACGACGGGCCGCAGGGACGGCAACCGGGTCCAGGAGGTCTCAGAGATCACCATGGGGCTTAAGGCCCTGGCCAAAGACCTCGACGTTCCGGTTATCGCCCTTTCGCAGCTCTCGCGCCAGGTTGAGCAGCGCGAGGACAAGCGCCCCCAACTCTCCGACCTCCGCGAGTCCGGCTCCATCGAACAGGACGCCGATATGGTCATGTTCCTCTACCGGGAAGAATACTATCTGGAGCGGTCCAGGCCGGAGCCGAACACGGCCGGTTACGAGGCCTGGATCACGAAGATGGACGCCTGCCGAGGGCGGGCCGACGTGATCATCGGCAAGCAACGCCATGGCCCCATCGGGACCGTGAGCCTCGCCTTCAATGGCGACCTGACCAAGTTCTCAAACCTCGCGAGCGATGACCGCTTTCCGGCGCGCTCGCCCTATGGAGACGCATGATGGCGCATCCGCCACTGACCCCGCCAGAATGCGATCTGCGGGACTTCCCCCGGATGATGCTGGACATCACCCGCCTGCGCCAATCCGACTTTGACGCCACGCCCGACGATAGCGCCTGGCGCGCCGGCCTGAACCTCTGGTTTTCGGCCTGGCATTCCGTCCCCGCCGGAAGCCTGTCGGATGACGAAGCCGCCTTGGCCAAGGCCGCCGGCCTCGGTCGGGACCTGCGCACCTGGCGCAAGGTGAAATCTGCGGCGATGCGGGGCTTTGTCCTGTGCGACGACGGCCGGCACTATCACGAGACGGTCTGCGAGTTTGCCCTCGAGGCCTGGCTGGAAAAGCTTTCGCAGCGCCTGTCGTCGGGCGCCGGGAACGCCAAGCGGTGGAAGATCAGCTTTGATCCGGCCGACATCGAACATGCCATCGAACATGCCGCCGCACTCCTGGCGCGCATCTCGCCGCAGTCGAAAGCCCTGCTGAAAATCAAGCGTCGGCAGTCCAGACAAGATGACGACGGCAATCCCAACGGGACCGAAAACCAGTCCCAACGGGATACCAAAACCGTCCCAACGGGATCGCAAGGGACAGGGACAGGGACAGGGATTATAGAAGAAGAACCCCCCAACCCCCCTCGGGGGGATTTGCGAGACGATGCCTTCGGCCTTGCGGTCCAGGCCTACCCGGAAGCCGGACGCCTGACCGTCAGCATTGAGGCGATGGGCGAGGCCTGGGACGACGAGATTGCGGCGGGCGCAACCCCGGCGGCGATCCTCGCGGCGGCCAAGGCCTTTGCGGCGGGCCAGTACGCCGACGGCGGCGGCAGGGTCCCGAGGTTTGACCGTTGGCTGCGCAAGGGCCTGTGGAAGCTGGTCAGCCCAGCCGCGCCGCCCGTCACACCCCTGGCCTGGAACGGCCCGCCTGACCTGCTGGCCGACCTTCGCCGCGAGATGGGCGAGGACCACGCCAATGGCGTCCTGCGCATGTGCCGATGGGACCAGGACCGAGGCGCGATTGTCACGAGCAGCGGGACCGTGGCCGACCTGATCCGTAAGGGAGGGCCGCGAGCCCTGCGCGCGCATGGCGCCCAGGTTCTTGAGGAGCGCGCGGCATGATCGCCACCCTAGCCGCAGCCGTGTTTCTCTGCGCCAGCCCTGGCGTGATCGACGGAGACACCCTCCGCTGCCAGGACGGAACGCGAGTCAGGATTTGGGGCATTCAGGCGCCGGAACGCCACCACGCCGAAGGTCCCGCCGCGACCCGTGCGATGTCCGACATCATCCGCCGAACCGACCTGCGATGCGAGCGCAAGGGCAAGTCCTATGACCGCGTTGTGGCCCGCTGCCGGCGCACGTCAGACGGCCGGGACATCGCCGCTGAGATGGTCCGCCATGGCCATGCCGCCGATTGGCCGCGCTACTCAGGCGGGGAGTACGCCCGGTGACCGTCCGCACCTACACCGGCTCCTTCCGCGACAGCTCCGGCGCGAGCCGTGTCTTCCGTCTCGAAGCCGAGGACCATGACCAGGCCGAGGGCTTCCTCCGCGACCTGATCGCGTCTGGCGCCCGGATCGACGGGGAGTTGATGGACGAAGGCGAGTCCGAAACCGCCACGGCGCAGGAGCGGATGCATTGAGCCTGATCCCCGTGACCACAGAACCGAAACACCAGACAATCCAGGCAGAGGTGAGCCGATGACCGATCTGATCCCGTGCTGGCTTTGCGGCTCCGAGGCCGCGACCCTGACCTTCACCGCCATTGCAGACGGGCGCGTCAGTCGCCGCATCATCTGCTCAAACGACGACTGCCTGCGCCACCCCATCGACGACGAAGTCCAGACCGTCGAGGCGTGG
>JBDKUU010000846.1:0-3794 GCA_039679525.1 Phycisphaerales bacterium
CGTCATGCACGTCCGCAAGGAGATCGGCCCGATCGCCGCGCCGGACGTGATCCAGTTCGCGCCGGCCCTGCCGAAGACCCGTTCCGGCAAGATCATGCGGCGAATCCTCCGCAAGATCGCCGAGAACAGCACCGACAACCTCGGGGACATCACCACCCTCGCGGACCCGAGCGTCGTCGAAGCCCTGGTCAAAGGACGGGGGAAGTAGCCGCCGAATTGATGATGGATGATTGATTATTGATGATTGGACGCGGAAGGCGGACTTTCTTCTGTCAATCATCCATCATCCTTTATCAATTATCAATTCCAAGGGGCTATCATGACGGATCTTAGTGCTCAACAGACCGATCTCGCTCACAGCCCTGCCTCCGGTCGCGGGTGGCTCGTCACCTTCGCCGGCATGGGCATCAACCTGGCCCTGGGCATCCTCTACGCCTGGAGCGTCTTCAAGGCGGCGATCGCCAAAGACTTCGGCTGGGACCCGGCAAGACTGAACGATCCCTATGCCTTGTGTTGCCTGGTCTTCGCCTTCGCCATGATCCTGGCGGGCCGATGCCAGGACAAGTTCGGACCTCGCGTCACGGCCTTCCTCGGCGGCCTGCTCGTCAGCGCCGGATTGCTCTGGGTCTCGACCACGACCAACTACACCGTGTGGGTCCTGGGCTTCGGCGTCCTCGCGGGCGCGGGCATCGGCTTCGGCTATTCGTCGGCGACGCCGCCGGCGTTGAAATGGTTTCCGCCGGCCCGGACCGGCCTGATCGCAGGCCTCGTCGTGGCCGGCTTCGGTTTGGCTTCGGTGTACATCGCGCCATTGTCCAAGTACCTGCTCTTGAATCATGGCGTGCTGGGGGCGATGAGATTCTATGGCGTCCTGTTTGCCATCGTGGTCTGCGGATTGTCGCTGTTGCTGATCAACCCCCCCGCGGGCTATGTTCCGCCCGCAGCGGGCGGTAAGAAGAAAGCCTCGTCCGCGGCCGTGACGGCCACGCCCGGCGAGATGCTCCGAACGCCCACGTTCTATCTGCTGTGGGTGATGTACTTCATCGGAGCCGGCGCGGGCCTGATGGTCATCAGCAGCGTCAACAGCATGGCCGGCAAGAGCATGGGCGAGGCAGCGTTCATGGCGGTGGCGGTCCTGGCCGTCGGCAACGCCGGCGGACGCATCGTCGCGGGCTTACTGTCCGACCGGATCGGCCGTCGCTGGACGCTGGCGATCGTTCTGCTGTTCCAGGCGGCCCTGATGTTCCTCGCGATTCCCGTCACCGGCTCGGCGAGCGCGCCCGCTCTGACGATCGTGCTCCTGGCCACATTCATCGGCTTCAATTACGGCGCCAACCTGTCGCTGTTCCCGTCCTTCACAAAGGATCTCTGGGGCCTCAAGAGCTTCGGCGTCAACTATGGACTGGTGTTCACCGCCTGGGGCGTGGGCGGGTTCGTCCTGCCCCGCGTGCAGCAGATGCTTCAAACCCGCTCCGGCAGCTATGCGTCGTCCTTCATGGTCGCAGGCGGCCTGCTGCTCATCGGGGCCGCGATGACGTTCCTGCTCAAGCCGCGGCAGACACAGCCTCAAGTGGCCATACGTCCGTCGCCGACGCCCAGCCCGGCGCAGAGTTGAAAGAACCGTGCATGATCGGATTCGGACTCACTACTGGCAAGGGTTCTGTCGTTTCGAACGAAGCGTAGTCGACTGAAGGATCTGGACTGCGGCCGAGAGAGTTCTTCTCGTCTGACGCCCAGATCCTTCCGCTGCGCTTCGGGGCGACGTTCTCGTCGTTCTACACATCTTCGTCCCGTCAAGAACCCGGGCGATGGGCGCGTTCAGAAGCCGGGGGCGCCGCCCCCGAACCCCCGAGATTTTGCGCTTTGGGCCAGCAGCATGATGCCGGCAGAGCCCGGGTCCTCGATTTGGACGATCCCGCTGTCTTGGCGAAGTCTCCATCTGGTCTCTCATGCCTCTGGCCCAAAGCGCAAAATCTCCCTCACACGACCGCCGCGGGCGTGTCCGGTTCGCCGGAGGTATGTAGAACAGCGATGGCGAGGGGCTTCCCCCCTCGCGGGTCATTTTTGGCCTCTGTCACAGGCCGTGAAGAGGGAATACCTTGGCCTTGACCGTATCGATCGAGGCCTGAAGGGCCGGCAGCACCATCTCCCGCTGCTGGTTCGTCACCGGCAACGCCCGGTCGCGGAAGCCGCCCTGCCAGTCGAGGCTCTGCAGCATGACTCCGCCGATCGCGGCGTCCATGCCTTCCGCGATGTCCTGATCTGAAAGAATCGTCCAGGCCAGAGCCCAGGCTCGCACGGTATTCTCGACGTGGTAGCCGCCCCCGCCGAGCATCAGGATCGGCCTGTTGAGCCGCAGGAGGTGGTTGATGACCTCGACATACACGTTGTTCGTCAACTGCAGGTGCGCCAAGGGGTCGCCGGCGAGCGTGTCGGCCCCGAGTTCGAAGACGATCACGTCGGGATTGTACGCCTGGATCAGCGGCGGAACGATCTGGTCGAACGCGAACAGGTACGCCTGATCGAATGTTCCGACGGGCAGCGGAAGATTCACGCAATAGCCCCGGCCTTCGCCCTCGCCGATCTCGTCCTCGAAGCCGGTCCCCGGGAACAGAGTCTTGGGGTTCTCATGGAGCGAGATCGTCATCACGTCCGAACGATCGTAGAACGCGTGAGAGACCCCGTCGCCGTTATGGACATCGACGTCCAGGTAGAGGACGCGTTTGCCCGCCTCAGCCAGAACGGTGCACGCCAGGGCGCAGTCGTTGATATAGCAGAACCCCGCGGCCTTCTCCGGAAAGGCATGGTGATAGCCGCCGGAGGGATTGAACACGACGTCCGCCTGTCCCGACAGGATCAACTCGGCGCCGACGAGCGTCCCGCCCGCGGCGAGCACGGCGTAGTCGTACATGCCCCGAAAGATGGGGCAGTCGTCCGTCCCGATGCCCATGTTCAGGGCGTCGAGCTCCCATTTGCCGCTCTGGGCGGTCTTCAGGGCGTGCAGGTACCGGGCCGAGTGGAACTTCTTCAGAACCGTCCGCTGCGCAGGAACAGGGGCTGCTTCGCGGGTCGTTTCGCCCCAAAGCAGCCCCATGGTATACAGCGTCCGCCTCGTCCGAGCCGCTCGTTCCGTCTTGAACGGACAGTCCTCGGGATAGTGGTACTTCTCGAGGTCTTCCGAGTGGATGAATACGGCCTTTCTAGCAGACAAAATTGCCTCAGTTACTCTTCTTTCGCCGCGATCTCGTACGAAACGTTATAGACGTCGCCGTCGAACTCGACGTTGACCTTGTATCCGGAGTTCTGGAAGATCGCCAGCATCGGCTTGTTGTCGGCCAGGACCTTCGCGTAGAACTTCTTCACGCCCTGCTTGCGGGCGACCTGCGTGATGTAGTCCAGCAGGAACGTGCCCATGCCCTTGGCCTGCCACTCGTCCTGGACCAGGAAGGCCACCTCGGCCGCCTGGGTCTTCGGATCGAGGAAGTACTGGGCGATGGCCACGATGTCCTCGCCGCCGGGGCCCGGAACGACGCCCACGATCGTCAGGTTGTGCTTGTAGTCGATGTTCGTCAGTTGCTGGACGTCTCTGTGCGGGAAGGCCACGGTATGAGTCATGTACCGGGTCCGCACCGATTCCTCGCTCAGGGAGTACAGCATCTCGGACAAGGCCGCCTCATCCACCGGCTTGATCGGCCGGAAGAAGATCTCGGTCCCGTCCCGCAGCGTCGCGTAGTGCTCGAGCTCCTCGGGATAGCTGAGCTGATCCCAGGACAGTTCGATCTGATCCTGGTAGA
>JBDKUU010000847.1:0-5549 GCA_039679525.1 Phycisphaerales bacterium
GCACACGATCCCCAGGAGACTGGCCCCGTACTTCAAGAGCGACGACATGACGGTGCCCCTGATCCGCCAGTACTTCCGGGCCGTGGACAAAGACGAGGAGACTCGCAAGACCCGGGCGCACATGCTCCGGCACGTCTACAAAAAGAGACTCGCCGAGATGTTCCCGGGGCAGGAAGACCGGTACAAGGACCTGCTGAGCCGCGACGGGATTCACTGGGCCAGCGAGAAGATGAATCTCTATCCGCTCTATTTCGAGGACTGGGTCTACGACCTGATGCGTCAGGCCCGCCGAAACGCCGGCCCGAAGCCGGCATTCTCCCCGGATTGATCCTCAGCAGCCTCATTTCCTCTGCGTGTCATCTGCCTTGCTCGTTCGCCACGAGCAGCAGGAATATCGCGGTCTCACTGCCTTGAGTCGCGCCCGCGATTTGAGGCTCGCCGAACCGAAGAGTGACTGCGCCGGACCACTCCCAGTTCTCCGTGGTGGGTGGGACATCGGCCACCGAACGCTCCTCCACAAACCGGGCGGTCGTGAAGGAAAAATCGACAGTCACGACCTCTTCGGTCGCGGACTCGATCGTCACGCCCAGTCTCCCGCCGGAGTCGTACGAAGCATACTTCGCCTGGGGCGACGATTTACCGACGTAGATTGTTCGTTGAGCGTTGACGCTTGTCCTGCCTCCGGCCCGCCCCGCGACCTTGTTCCCGCCGATGACCCGGGCCTGGCCGTCGCCCAGGCTCTTCAGAATGTCGGCCACGCCGACGACATGGGGCTGCTCGTCGATCGGACTGACGCCCAGCCGGGCCAAAGCGGGCAGGTTCACCTCGACGACGAACGCCTCGAAGAGCATGGAACGAGCGACGGTCGCCGGTCCTCCGCCCGATCCTGCGGGAGCCGCAGCCTCGGGCCCTGCGCCCACGAGGCCCAACGATCCACACGCCACACAGACGGCGATCAGAACACCTCTGGCTTTGAGAGACATCGGAATCCCCTTTCACTTCTCACTCTTTTGGTTTGTCGAACACCGCTCACAGGGAAGAGGCCCTGTGATGTTTGAGAGTAACGGGGATTCTCTAGGACGACTGGAAATGGCAAGGCGAATGGACAGACGACGGACCGACGTCATCCATCATCCATCATCAATAATCAATGATCACTGCCCTCAGTCCCACTTGTGCTTCTTGATGGCGTGGAGGATCTTCTCGGCGCACTGGAGGGCGGCCAGGCCTTCTTCGGCGCTGACCTCGGGGGCGAAGGACCGGTCCTTGACGGCCCGCAGAAACGCTTCCTGTTCGAGCCGGATGGGTTCCTTGTCGTCGATCTCGAGTTGCTCGATGTGCAGCAGGTCCGGCCAGTTGACGGAGATAGGGTTGAAGTCGCTGCGCCCTTTCCAGTCTTTGATCATATCGACGACGTTCTTGTTCGGGTCGGTCTTGATGACGATGCCGCTCTTTTTGAAATAGTCGACGCTGAGGTAGGCTTCGCGGCTGAACACGTGGACGCGCCGCTCCGTTTTGAGGGCCAGGCGCGAGGCGGTGATGTTGGCGATGCAGCCGTTCTCGAAGACGAGCCGTGCGTTGCAGATGTCCTCGCCGCCCTGGATGACCGTGACGCCGACGGCGTCCACGCGTTTGATCTTGCTCCGGGCCAGGGACAGGATGATGTCGATATCGTGAATCATGATGTCGAGGACGACGCCGACGTCGGTGGAACGAAACGGATACGGGCTGACGCGCTGGGCCTCGATGAACTTGGGCTCGATGGCCAGCCGCTTCATCGCCTGGGCGACCGGGTTGCACCGTTCGGAATGTCCCACGGCCACGACCGTGTCGTAGCGATGGGCCAGGGACACGATCTTGCGGCCCTCCCGCACGCTCGACGCAAGAGGCTTCTCGACGAGCACGGGGATCCGGTGATTCAGAAACAGCGAGGCCAGCTCCAGGTGCGTCGTCGTGGGCGTGGCGATCGTGACGGCATCGACCTTGTCGAGGACCTCGGCGCAGTCCGCGTAGGCGGCGCAGCCGTATTTCTCGGCAAGCTGCGCAGCCCGGGCCTTGTCGGCATCCACCACCGCGACGAGTTGACTGTCGGGCAGTTGGCTGTAGACCTTCGTGTGAATCGAGCCCATCTTGCCTGCGCCGACGACTGCTGTGCGAATCTTTTTGTCTTCCATGGAAACCCAAAAACCGAGGAATAGGACCGATGGGACCTATGGGACTCATAGGACCGTTGCGGCCGCCGGCCTGGCGGCCGGTCATTTTCAGTCGTGCCGCATGCTCTCGCGGTATCGGCCGAACCGATGCTCGGTGCTCTTGAAGATCGCATCGATCATCGACCGCACGTTGTCGTCGAGCCCGTCCTGCTCCGCCAGTTCCCTGGCGTTGGCCAGCAGCGTGCCGCTCTTGCGATAGAGTTTCTTGTACGCGACGAAGATCCGCTCCTGCTGCTCTTCGTTCAGTCCCGCGCGGTTCATTCCCCGCTTGTTGACGCCGCGGACCCGGGGCGGATAGTGCCCGCTGACGATCACGAACGGCACGATGTCGTGCGTGAGGCCCGCCAGGCCGGCCACGTAGGACCATTTCCCGATCGTGACGAACTGGTGGGAAGCCGCCAGGCCGCTCATCCAGGCGCCCGTCTCGATCCGGACGTGTCCACCGATCTGGACCAGGTTGCTCAGGACGATCTTGTCTTCCATGATCACATCGTGCCCGATGTGCGAGCCGACCATCAAAAGGTTGTCACTGCCGATGCGGGTGGCGGTCCCGGGGTGTTTGCTCACGTGGATCGTGACGTTCTCGCGAAACACGTTGCGGTCGCCGATCACGAGCGAGCCGGTTTTGGCGTCCGGTCCCAATCCGAGGATCTGGGGATTACAGCCAATCGCGGAATTGGCGAAAAAGTGATTCTGCCGGCCGATGGTGGTGTTGCCTGTGACAACCACCCGAGCGTCCAGGATCGTCCCGGCGCCGATCGACACGCCGCTGCCGATCACGCAATAGGGCCCGACGACCACGTCATCGGCCAGCTTCACATTCTCTTCCACGACCGCCGTGGGATGAATAATCGCCATGTCAGTGATTCCTGCCTTTCAAAGAATCTGTCATCGTGGACTTCCGATCGCCCCGTTGGCCGCTCTTCTTCGATCAGAAATCAATCGTCCGAAATCTCACCTTCTCAGACCTTTTCATCATCGACCAGGATGAACTTGATCTCCGCCTCCGCGGCCACAGTGTCCCCCACCATCGCCAGACATTTGCAGTGGGCGGTCCTGCGCCGCAGCCGCACCGTCTCGGCCGTCAGGATGAGCTGATCGCCGGGGACGACGGGCTTTCGCAATTTGACGCTGTCCATGCTCAGCAGCATGGCGAGCTTGCCTGTGTGTTCGAGCCGCTGCGCGAACAGCAGACCCGAGACCTGGGCCATCGCCTCGACGATCAGCACGCCGGGCATGACCGGCGTCCCCGGGAAATGGCCCTGGAAAAACTGCTCGTTGAAGGTCACGTTCTTGACGCCCTTGATCCGGGTGTCGCCCTCGACCTCGATGATCTTGTCCACGAGCAGGAAGGGATAACGGTGGGGCAGGATCTTCTGGATCCGCCGGATGTCCAGGATGGCATCCGTCCCGAACCGGTCCATGCGTTCCTGCTGCTGAACCGCCTCGTAGAGCTTGCGGACGAGCTGCTGGTTCAGGGCGTGGCCGCTCTTGTAGGCCACGATCCGGCCGAGCACGGGCCGTCCGACGAGCATCAGGTCGCCGATCAGGTCCACGATTTTGTGCCGCACGCATTCATTGGGGAACCGATAGGCGTTCTTGACCGGGCCGTCCGAGTCGATAACGAGGATCTCGGCGGGCCCCAGGTGCGTGCCGAGCCCGCGGGCCTGGAACTCCCGCGCCTCGGGCTCCAGCAGGAACGTCCTGGCGGGGGCCATCGCCGACTCGAAGCTGTCCGGCGTCAGGCGATAGCTGAACACCTGCCGGCCGATGGCCGGATGGCCCGCGTAATCGAGATCGTAGGTGACGTTCAGGTCGCCATCCGTGTCGGGCAGCGCGTAGATCGTCGCGTCGGCGGCGCTGACGCTGATGGCCTTGTGGATGATGTACTCCTTGCGGGGGTTCTTCTGCTCGATGACGCCGGCGGTCTTGAGGATTTTGACGTACTCGGCGCTGCTGCAGTCGGGCGCCGGCAGCTCGGGTCCCTCGACCTCGATCGTGAGGTTGTCGATCTCCAGGGCACGGACCGCGGCCAGACAATGCTCGACCGTCTCAATGCTGATATCGCCCTTTTTGATGCTCGTACGACGGCTTCGTTCGGCAATGCTCGGGGCAATCGCCGGAATGCGAACGGCGCTGGCGACGTCGGTCCGCACAAAGACGATGCCGGCCTCCTCCGGCCCCGGGCGGAAAATCACCGTGGCGTCCTGGCCCCCGAACAGGCCCTTGCCGACGAGCTTGACTTCATCCTTTATCGTTTTCTGCAGCTTCAAGTTTATCTACCTTCGCCGTCAGGCGCTTGAGCTCTTGCGAGAGTTTCGGCAGACGGAGGACATGCGCAACCACCCTCGCTGCTTCTCTGATATCCAGGGCGGGCGTCCAGGCGAGCTTCTCGCCGGGGCCCACACTGCTCATTACCCCGGCCTGAGCGCCGACCTGGGTGCCGGCTCCGATTTCGATGTTGTCGGCCAGTCCGACCTGCCCGGCCAGGACCACCCCGTCGCCCAGACGGGAGCTGCCCGCGACGCCCACCTGGGCGGCGATCAGGCAGCACTTGCCGATTACGACGTTATGCGCGATCTGCACGAGATTGTCGGTCTTCGTGCCGGCGCCTACTATCGTATTGCCAAATTTCGCCCTGTCAACGCAACTGTTGGCCCCGATCTCGACGAAGTCCTCGAGAATCACCCCGCCGTTGTGGGGGATGAGCCTGTGGGCCCCATCGATGTACGCGTAGCCGAACCCGACGGAGCCGATCGTGCTGTTGGCCTGGACGACCACATGGTCGCCCAGGACGCAGCCGTGATACACGACGACATTGGCGTCGAGGCGGCAATTCGACCCGATCCGGGTATTCTGCCCGATTCGGCATCCCGGTGCAATGACGGTGTTTGCCCCGATTTGCACGTCATCTTCGATGACAGCGAAGGGGCCGATGCCGACTCCCGGGCCCAGCCGCACGCCCGACCCGATCCTGGCCGACGAGTCCACCCCTTCGGAGGCGGGTTTGAGCTTCGGAGCGAAAAGGGTCAGCGTTGCGATCAGCGCGGCATTGACATCCCGGACCTGCAATTGCGGCTTGGCCAGCCCCTCGATAGGCTTGGCCACGATCACCGCAGCCGCACGCGATTCGGCCAGCGCGGCTTGGCGCCTGGCGTCCGTGATGAAGGTCACATCGCACTCGTCGGCGGCCTCGATCGGCTTGATTCCGGCGATCCGGCTTTCCCGGCCCACGGGCGCACCGATCAGGGTGGCCCCAAGCCGCTCGGCTAATTCAGACAGGGTGACGGTCATCTGCATTCCAGAAATCACAGGTTATTGGGGTTTCAGAGTCTC
>JBDKUU010000848.1:0-2931 GCA_039679525.1 Phycisphaerales bacterium
CGCGCATTGACCCGGCAGGAAGGCATCGACGAATGCCTGCACTCTCGTGGTCTCGTCGACGCGGGGATGTCCTGACGGATTCGAACGGTGCGTTTGTCGCTTTGCGGGTACCGGCGGGGAGGTACAGAAGAGTCATCATTCGCCCTCGTTCGTTGTGAAGTGCGGCCTGTCCGCGACGAAGGGCTTCTCATCATCCGCCGACGGGCAACCCACTCTCTGAGTCAGGCCGGCCCTCGTTGTTCCACACATTTCCGGCGGGCAAGGCACGCCCACGGCGGGCGTGTGAGGGGGACTGGCTTCCTAAACACGATGCATGGCATCGGGAATACTCTTCTCGCTTTGACCGGGATGGAGAAAAGGGGACATTCTACTTTTTGGCCAGCAGCCTCGGCCCGGGTCGATCGATGAGTGGGGCAAAAAGTAGAATGTCCCCTTTTATTCGATAAGAAGAGTGGGGCCATCGGTACTATGACGCGGGTTCGTTCCAGACGATGCGCAGCGTCGTCTTTATGCTGTTGGTCCAAGGCGCAAAGAATGCCGGGGCGCCAGGGCTCTTGTCTGCGAGACTGCACGGGGTTTCGACCGGCCCAAATCACGATGATCAGGAGAGAGAAGAGGGTGGGAGTCTTCTGATTGCAAAAGGGAACATAAAATAGCGACAATAGCGTGTAGATGAATCTGCCTGTCCGCAGAGGGGAGGGTCGCGTCGCGGCCCTGTGTTTTCCGCCGGGAATGCCTGCTGTTTCGCCGGAGGTCCGAAAATATTTTCGGGCTGGCGGTTGACGTCTCGACATTTCCGTGTACAATCCTGTCACGTGCAACATCCTTGCCCGGCCGTTTTGCGGCGGGACAGGGGCTACAGGGGGTAGCATGGCACACGGATTCTGGGTATCGGTGGTATTCTTTGGGGGCCTGGTATGAAGTTCACGCGCAGATCCTGTCTATTGATTGCATCCATGTTCCTGATTTCGTCACAGGCGACGACTGCGCCGGCTCAGCCGGGGCCTGCCGGCCGTCGAATGCTTGTCGGCTTCCGGGCCGACAGAGGGCCGAAGACTCCCGAGGCGCGGGCCGACGTGGTCCGTCGAAGAGGCGGATCGGTCCACAGGTCCCTGCGCATGGTGTCCGTGGTTTCCGCGACCATGCACGAGGAGGCGATTCGGGCGCTCAAGGCCCGGTCCGACGTCGAATACGTCGAAGAGGACGTCGTGCTCTATGCGTTCGGCCAGACGATGGCCTGGGGCGTCGATCGCATCGATGCGGACCTCGCGTGGCCGGCCGGCAACACCGGTCGCGGCGTGAAGGTCGCGATTCTCGACACCGGCATCGACTACGACCATCCGGATCTGGCCGTCGCAGGGGGCGTCAATTTCGTCGGCGCCAGGGACGGCAGCACCGCTCCGGCCGACTGGAACGACAGGCACGGGCACGGCACCCACTGCGCCGGAATCGTCGCGGCGAGAAACAACGCGGCCGGCGTCGTCGGCGTCGCGCCCGACGCGATTCTGTATGCGGTCAAGATCCTCGGCGACAACGGCAGCGGCTACACGAGCGACATCATTCAGGGCCTCGACTGGTGCGCGGCCAATGGGATCAAGGTGGCGTCCCTGAGCCTCGGCGGAGGCGGCACGACGAGTCTCCAGAACGCGTGCAACAACGCATACGCCCGGGGCGTGGTCGTGGTGGCCGCCGCGGGCAACAGCGCCGGCGCCGTGATGTGCCCGGCGGCGTATTCGTCGGTGATCGCGGTCTCGGCCACGGATTCCCGCAATCTGCTCGCCTCGTTCTCGAACTATGGGGCCAAGATCGAATTGGCCGCCCCCGGCGTGGGGATCTATTCGACCTACAAGGATGGCGGCTACGTTTCGATGAGCGGCACGTCGATGGCCTGTCCGCACGTCGCGGGCGCCGCTGCCCTGGCATGGGCCTCGGGGCTCTCCTCCAGCGCCGCGGTCCGCGATCGGCTGATGAGCACGGCCGAGGATCTGGGCACGGCCGGCCGTGACGCCAGTTTCGGTTACGGTCTGGTCGATGCCCAGAGAGCGGCCGGCGGGTCCGCGACTCCGACTCCGACGGACAATCCGCCGAGCGTCGACATCACGGCCCCCGCGCAGGGCGCCGCCGTCTCGGGCACGGTCGCCGTGGCTGCCGCCGCGAGCGACGACAAGGGGGTGACACAGGTCGAGTTCCTCGTCAACGGGACTCGGATCGGTCTGGATACGCAGGGTTCCGACGGCTGGTCGGCGTCGTGGAATACAGGCACGGCCGCCGACGGGCAGCGGACCCTCACCGCGAAAGCCACGGATACGGCCGGCCAGACCGCGAGCGACGCGATCACGGTGACCGTAGGCAACGCGGACGCCGGCCCGGCGGTGCAGATCACCAATCCTCGGGCGGGGACTACGGTCTCCGGAGACGTGACGATCACCGCCAACGCCAGCGACGACAAGGGGGTGGTCAGCGTGCGGTTCACGATCGACGGCCGAACGTCCATCGTGGACAGCGACGGCAGCAACGGATGGTCCGCCGAATGGGACACGACCGCCTTCACGAACGGCGTCCACAACATCGCGGCCATGGCGACGGACACGAAGGGGCAGACGGCCGGTCATTCGGTCGGAGTCACGGTGAGCAACGTCGCGCCGCCGCAGGCGCAGACGGCCTCCGTGAAGTCCGTCGCCTACAGCCTGACCGGCTTTGGCGGCCGCGATCTCGTGATCGCCGGGAACGTCGTCAACGACGCCGGCAGCGCGGTGGCCAACGCCATGGTCACCCTGGCTGTCTATCGCAACGGAGCGCTCTACATCACCGGCATGGGCAGAACGGCCACGAACGGCTCGGCCACGATTCGGATCTCCGGCGCGCCCTTTGGCACGTACCAGACCCGCGTCACGAGCGTGATCGCGTCGGGTCTGACCTGGGACGGCGTGA
>JBDKUU010000849.1:0-2194 GCA_039679525.1 Phycisphaerales bacterium
GCCGTGTCGAGGATGAAGGCGCCGGAGTCCGTCGTTCCCACCGCGAACCGACCGAATGTCTCCTGCTGCAGCCAAGGCACGCCCGCGAAACAGGCCAGGACGAGCAGGGCCAGGAGACCTCCCAGCAACACGCTCTTGGGATCGATTGACTTGGACATATGATTCCTCCCTTCGTCGCGTCAGGACTCAGGCCGAGACAACATGAGGTCCCGACAACACTTCACTTTCGCTCCGCTTCAACGATTGAGGCGGGAGGTTCTCAGCAATCACCCGTTTAGACCAACGAAATGAGGAAATGTTGCCGCTTCTTTGCCGATTTTTGCGGACGTTCGATCTCAGATTCGCATGGTGCAGCGGAATCGCTCTGGCATAACGACCACAGGATCAATCTGAAAGGCCCAAACTGGCGGACGGGAATCCGACAACCGCGGCGAAGCGACCAGCAGTATTCCCCTCCCGCCGGCGGCTGGGGAACAGATCGTCGCGGCAAAGGGTGCAGATCCCTGCGACATGGATGGAGTTGGAAGGCAGGCCGCAACGCACCAGGGCGTCGCTGTTGGCCTGCCACAAATCGAAATGGAACTGTCGACCGCACGGGTGGAAGAAGGCCTCCTCGCGGGGACCGATTCCACCGAGAGCCGCAACGCGGACTTCGTCGCCTGCCTCGTAGCAACAAGGCCCCGGCCGACGGACAGATGCACGCGACCAAATCGCTCGGCCTGCAGCCAAGATCGATCATTCGGCCCACGACCGTCGGCGTGAGCCCAGCGACCGTAGCCTTCCAAGACGCGTGGGCAAATCCGACCATCCGGCCCCGACGGTCGGCAATCAGCACAATGGGACAATCGCCGCTCTTGCCGAGCTCGGCCAGTGGCAGGTCGAGCCGGCCGAGTTGCGAAAGCTCTGGTTCAATTCGTTCACAACCGGCTATCGGCTCACCTTCGACCGGCCCGAGGGCCTCGAAGTGCTCTCAGAGCCGCTCACCGTGCGGGTCACGTTTACCGACTACCTCACCGGCGAGAGTTTCCGCGCCCAGCAGGTCATCGAGCCGAAGCTCGATTAGGGACTGAACTCACTACCGGCACATACGTGTTCGGATCGACCTTGGGCCCGTAAAAGCCCGGAGTGATGTCGACGAGTTCCTCCGTTGCGATGTGCACCCACGCCTGCCCGGTCGCCGTGTCGAGGATGAAGGCCCCCCCATCAGCGATCTCCATCCTGAATCGATCGAAGGTATCTCTGTCCAACCAGGGCGACCCGGCGAAACAGACCACGACCAACAGGGCCAGCAAACCGCCAATCAACAGGCTCTTGGGATCGATTGATTTGAACATGCGATTCCTCCCTTCGTCACGTGAGGACCTATGCCGAGCCCGCATGGGTCCCTGACACAACATCATTCGTACTCCGCTTCAACGATTGAGGCGGGAGGTTCTCTGCGATCCTCTATTCAGACCCACGAGACGGAGAAACGTTACCAATAGTCCGTGGACCTTTCTCGCAATTCAATCGCCGACGGCGGGTAGACCGACAACCGCGGCGAAGCGTCCGGCGGTGTTCCCCTCCCGGCGGTGGCTGGGGAACAGATCGTTGCGACAGAGCGTGCAGACGCCGGCGATGTGAATCGATTCGGGACGCAGGCCACAGCGTATCATCGCGTCGGCATTGGCGTGCCACAGGTCGAAATGGCGCCGCTGACCAGAGGGGCGGAAGAAGGCCTCCGCGTAGAGGCCGATCCCGCGGATCGCCGCATCGTGGACCTCGTCGCCAACCTCGTAGCAGCAAGGCCCGGCCGACGGACAAATGCATGCCACCAGATCCTCCGGCCGGCAGCCAAGATCGACCATTCGTTGCACGACAGTCGGCGTGATTCCTGAGATGGTGGCTTTCCAGGAAGCGTGGGCGAATCCAACCGCCCGGTCCCGACAGTCCGAGAGGAGCACGATGGGACAATCGCCACTCTTGCCGAGCACGGCCAGGCCTGGCTTGGCCGTCACCAGTCCATCGGCAAATCCTGCGCAGCCCCCCTGCTCGCACGTCAGGACATCGCCGCCGTGAACCTGTTCGAGAAAGGCTGCACCATCCAGCCCGAGGCTCGCGGCGATCTCCCGTCCGGCGGTCGCCGGGTCGTGTCGGACCTGCTGCACGTCCGGCCCCTCACGCGTCGTCACAAGGTGCGGAACGCCGACGGCCG
>JBDKUU010000850.1:0-2738 GCA_039679525.1 Phycisphaerales bacterium
AGTGGGACATCGAGAGAGTCCTCGAAACCAACGCGGGGGTGATCTCGCTGGTGGGACTGACGCTGGGGGCTCTGCGGGGCCGGTGGTTCATCCTGCCCGGCGTGGTGGCGGCGTTCCTCGTCCAGCACGCGGTGGAGGGTTGGTGTCCGCCGGTGCCGATTCTCCGAAGGCTGGGCATCCGGACGACTCAGGAAATCAATCACGAGCGGTTCGCTCTCAAGGCGCTTCGCGGCGACTTCGCAGGCGTGTACACGGACGGCCAGCAGAGTCCGGATGAAAGGGCCCGGCGAGCCATCGAGGCGGCCGACGCGTACTTGTGATTTCGCCGGTCGGCGCCAACAACACCATACGCCAGATACAGGAGATCGCAGAATGGACATCTTCGACGTCATCACATCGGACCACGAAAAGGTCAAGAAGATCCTCGAGCAGATGGAGCACACGACATCCAAGGCAGGCAAACGCCGGGAACAGCTCGTCCAGAGTCTCACCGAGAACCTGCAGCCGCACATGTACGCCGAGGAGCAGTACTTCTACCAGATTCTGCTCGATGAGACGGACGACAAGGAGACGGCGTTCGAGGCCATCGAGGAACACCGGGCCGCCAAGATGGTCCTGGCGGACCTGCACGAAGCGGCGGTGGACGATCCCCGCTGGGCGGCGCGCTGCAAAGTGCTCAAGGAGCTGGTCGAGCATCACATTGAAGAGGAAGAGAGCGAGGTCTTCGAGGTCGCCCGCAAGGTGTTCGACGAGGAGCGAGCCTCCGCGGCCGCCAAACGGTTCAAGGAAATGAAGAAAGAAGCGCCGATGCAGGTTGCGTGAGGGCGGCGTCGCGTCGGTTGTCCCTCGGCTCTTGCTGCTCGTGAGTCGGCGTTGCCCGCGGCCGCGAGCGCCGCGTGTGCGTGCGATCGATTGTTGCAGAGGATTCCATGGCGAAGAAGGCGGCCAAGAAGACTGCGAAGAAGGCGACCCGGAGCGATGAGAAGATGAAATCCCCGCCCCCGCAGCGACAGAAGAAGCAGCCGGGCACGGAGCGGGAGATGACGCCGAAGCCTGAATCGCAGGCGGCGGAATATCTGGCCGCGGGCAAGCTCAAGGACCAGGTCGCTCTCATCACCGGCGGCGACAGCGGCATCGGTCGGGCCGTCGCCATCGCTTTCGCCAAGGAAGGGGCCGACGTGGCCTTCGTCTACCTCAATGAGCGCGAGGACGCCGAGGAGACCCAGCGACTGGTCGAGGAGCAGGGGCGCCGCTGCCTGCTGATCGAGGGCGACGTGGGCGATTCGTCGTTCTGCAACGACGCCGTGTCGCAGACGGTCGACGAACTCGACCGGCTGGACATTCTCATCAACAACGCGGCGGAGCAGCACGTCGCGGAGAATCTTGAGGACATCACGGACGACCAACTGCACCGCACGTTTCAGACGAACATCTTCGGCCAGTTCTACATGACGCGGGCGGCCCTGCCGCACCTGGGCACCAGCGGCCGAATCATCAACACGACCTCGATCACGGCCTACCAGGGCAATCCCAAGCTGATCGATTATTCTTCGACGAAAGGCGCGATCCTCGCGTTCACTCGATCGCTGGCGGTGGCGCTGGTAAAGAGAGGCATTCGGGTGAACGGCGTGGCCCCGGGGCCGATCTGGACGCCGCTGAGTCCCGCGGCGTTTTCCGCGGATCACGTCTCCGAGTTCGGCGGCAACACGCCCATGGGCCGTCCCGGCCAGCCGGACGAGGTCGCCCCGGCCTATGTCTTCCTGGCCAGCAACGACAGCTCGTACATGACTGGCCAGATCCTCCACGTGGACGGCGGCCGGTTCGTCAGTGGTTAAGCCAAGTGCCGCGAGGTCAGCCGGATTCCGATAGAGGTGTAGGGATAGCCGTGGAAGTGGCGCATCTGCGCTTGAACTGCGGGCCAGTCCGCATTCAGGTCGGCCAGGTCCAGCACTCGGCTTGATGCAACGACGGATCTCACAGTCCGCCCTTTTCAGCCTGGGACTGTGAACCTCTCACTTGTTCCCACGTCTCTTTCAGTGCGTCCCAGGCTTCCCGCAGTTCGATCGTCTCGATACAAGGATCGCCGGAGAGGCATCTGTGCGCCAGAACGCAACGGGGATGACCGAAGGCTCGATGCGGCTGATAGGGGCATGTCACGGGAGTGACCACGGCGCGTGACGGGACCCAGCGAGGCAGATACAGATGAGGACTGGTGGGGCCGAAGAACGCCACGACCGGGGTCTGAACCGCCGCGGCCATGTGCGTCAGGCCCGAGTCGTTCCCGATGTAGAGCGTGCAAAACGACAGCAGGGCCGCCACGCGTCGCAGATGCAGATTCTGCACGATCCTGATTTCCGGCAGGTTTCCCGTTCGATCCGCCAGTTCGCCGAGGATTCGGGCTTCGCCGGGGCCGCAGAAGAGCAGGATTGCGGCTCCCAATTCCTCGATGGCGGAGCGGCACAATTGTGCGAACCGGCCGGCGGGCCAGCGTTTGAGATCGTCCGACGCGCCGGGCGAGATTGCGATGAGCCGATCCTCGGCGCGGGGCAGTCCGATCTCCCGGGACGAGTCCAGGAATTGGCGGGCCCATTCGAGCTCGTCGGGCGTCAGCGAGATCCTCGGATGCTGCGACGGTGGAATCTCCAGGCCCCACGCGTGATCAATTGCGTGCCTGACCGCCGACAGGCCGTCCATGCCTTGAGCCAGGCCGACCTCCAGACAGGCAGGGTCCGAATCCA
>JBDKUU010000851.1:0-2303 GCA_039679525.1 Phycisphaerales bacterium
TCCCATCGAACACACCTCGAAAAGGGGCTGCCTTGCTGCCGACGAGGTTGATGACGACCTCATTGAAATCAGCCAAATCGATATCGGCCATAAGTCTGAAGCATCTGCCAAGGTCGGGCGTCATCGCACCGACTCGGTTGAATTCCTCGGCCGTATAGATCAAGTAAGGATCGTCCGGCGTCCCGGTCCCCGATAGAGACGCCATTCGAATCACTTCTCCCGCCCGCTTCTCCCACCATAACCTGGGATAGTCGACGCCGTCGTCAATCGTCCAGACTCCCTCGTTCCCGCCGGTGGCCCAGACAAGGAAGGTATTCGCCAGATGCATTTGGGTCGTGGTCTTGCCAAGCCCTCCTTCGCTGGCCGTCTGTCCGCTGGTCTGAAGATCCCAGAAGCACGCGACGACGTCCTTGGGGTTCTCGCAACGTCCCACCAAACCTCCGTTTCGACCGGCCGAGACGTTGCCCGCCGAGTAGCAGTTCGTGATCGTACGATCGTTCCTCCCCACCAATCCGCCGACGCTGCCGAAGTTCGAGCCGGTTACGGAACCCGTCGCATAGCAGTTGACGATCGCGGCGTCATTCTTACCGACCAGACCGCCGACAAGATCCCCTCCCGCCACGGAACCTGATGCGCAGCAGCTTTCGATGGACATGTAGCTGTTGGACCCGAGAAGGCCCCCGACGGAGGATCCTCCGACAACCTCGGTTTCGGCGAAACACCGTGCGATCTTGCTGACTATCGCAGGACCGCCTCGGCTTCCGCCCGCCAGATCCTTTCCCATCAGTCCACCAACGCACGTATTCCCCTGGGCCGAACCGCCCGCGGAACAGTCTGTGATTACGCTGCGGCATGTTCCCGCCAAGCCCCCGACGTTTGCCGCTCCGGCCACATCGGCCGTGGCGTGGCAGTCAGTCAGCGTGCTCCCTTCACAACGACCGGCAAGGCCCCCGATTTCGGTCCCTTCGACGGACCATACCGTCGCACCTTCGACTCGGCATCTTTCGAACTTGCTCGTCTGAATGTTGCCTGCCATGGAGCCGATGCAAGAGCCTTTCGCCACCTGCACAATGTCGTCGTGTACAGTACAATCGAAAGAATTGGCGTCCTGGACCCAGCCGGCCAGCGATCCAATATTCGTCCCCGCCTGAACGACTACTTCACACTCTCTTGTGCTGCACGCCATCAGAGTGCCGCCGCGGAGATACCCCACGAGGCAGGCGACGTTGCCGCCCTCTCGCACGTTCACGCGAGCGTCGACGAGCGTCAGATTCCGGATGGCAGCGCTGGGTCCGGAGACATATCCGAACAGTCCCACGTAGCTTCGATCCAGACAGCGCCATTGAAAATTGGAGATGCTGTGTCCGCCGCCGTCAAACACACCGGTGAACGGCACGTTGTCCTTGTCGCTCCTCCAGTATCCCAGGGGATGGAACTCCGTTCCCCTGTAGGCGCTCAGATCGATGTCCGCGATGAGCCGAAAGTGCTTGCCCCACCATTGAGACGAAGCTCCGATTGCGTTCAGTTGCTCGGCCGTGGCGATTCTGCAGGGGTCGTTCGGCTCGCCCGTGCCGCCGGCGAAGTCGACGGCACGGGTCGGCCCTGCGACGCACCACACAAGAATCAGTAGAATGGCGGTCATTCGTCGCATTCGATCTCCTCCCATCTCAATCGCGGATAGTCCCGTCCCTCGCAGATCGTCCAAACGTTCTCAAAGTCCCAGCCGGCGAAGCTGGCCTGTTGCTTCATCTGCTCGGCCGTCAGCGCAACACCAAGACCATTCTCCACCCCGCCATCGTCTGGCGGAGCCAGGAAGAAGCACAGTTCCTGTGTTGGCACTGAAGTGGGGATTAGCCCAACACACCCGCCCACTGACTGCTGCCCCGTCACAAGGCAGGCGGCATAGCAGCCTCGAATTGTCGCATCAGCGTCGGGCATGGCACCCCCCGGTCGAATGACCACTCCGCTCCGCCCGACAAGCCCTCCGATGGCGTTGCCACCACGAACCGCGCCCGTTGCGTAGCATGCCTCGACAAGGGCTTTGACCCCACTGTTTTCGCCAGCTAGCCCACCCACGTCGGAACCGGCGGAGATATCCACATCGCGAGCACAACAGCCAACAATAGAACCCATGTTGAGCCCCACCACCCCTCCAATCGCAGAACTCCCCTCGATACCGTGGACTCGGCCGGCAAACCGACAATCCGCTATCTGCCCCTCATTCCTGCCTGCAAGCCCGCCGGCCGCCCACCAAGCGGGGAGAACTTGGCCGGATGCCTCGCATCGCGTCACTTGCCCGTGGT
>JBDKUU010000852.1:0-6496 GCA_039679525.1 Phycisphaerales bacterium
CTGCCTGCAGGCGTCGCTGGCCTCCCGTATTCCATTCCTTCTCTTCTTCGATGGCTTCCGGACCAGCCTCGAGGAGCAGTAGGTCGAGGAACTCACTTACGACGATATGCGGGCGATGATCGACAACGAGCTGGTCGCCCAGGTGAAGGCCCGGGCCCTCACGCCCGATAAGCCGATCATGGGCGGCACCGCTCAGAACCCCGACGTCTACTTCCAGGGCCGCGAGACGGTGAACAAGTTCTATCTGGCCGTGCCCAAGATCATGCAGGACACGATGGACAAGTTCAATAAGATCGTCGGCCGTCAGTACAAGCTGTTCGACTACGTCGGCGCTCCGGATGCTGAGCGAGTCATCGTCATCATGGGCAGCGGCGCGGACACCACTCACGAGACCGTCGAATACCTCCGCTCGCAGGGCGAGAAGGTCGGCGTCGTGAAGGTCCGCCTATATCGGCCGTTCAGCACCAAGCACTTCATGGCCGTGCTGCCCAAGACCGTCAAGAAGATCGCCGTGCTCGACCGCACCAAGGACCCCAGCGCCCTCGGCGAGCCGATGTACCTGGACGTCCGCACCGCGATCGGCGAGGCCATGGCCGACGGGATTGCCCCGTTCGAGAAGTACCCCGTGGTTGTCGGCGGCCGCTATGGCCTGGGCTCCAAGGAATTCACGCCCGCGATGGTCAAGGCCGTCTTCGACAGCCTCAAGGCCGCCAAGCCCAAGAGAGGCTTCACGGTCGGCATCATCGACGACGTGACGAACACCAGCCTGACGGTGGACGACTCGTTCGAGCTGCCCACGCCCGGCCAGTACGCCGCGATGTTCTTCGGCCTGGGTTCCGACGGCACCGTCGGCGCCAATCGCAACTCGATCAAGATCATCGGCGATCAGCTCCAGGACAATTACGCTCAGGCCTACTTCGTTTACGACTCCAAGAAGGCCGGCGCGATGACCGTTTCGCACCTGCGGTTCGGCAAGGACCTGATTCGCAAGCCCTACCTGATCAGCCAGGCGGACTTCATCGCCTGCCACAACCCGAGCTTCCTCGAGAAGTACGATATGCTCTCCGCGGCCCGCAAGGGCGGGACGTTCCTGCTGACGACCGCGCATCCGGCCGACAAGGTGTGGGATACGCTGCCGCTGGAAGTGCAGAAGCAGATCGTCGACAAGAAGCTGAAGTTCTACGTGATCGACGCGATCTCGCTGGCCCAGGAACTCGGGCTCGGCGCCCGCATCAACGTGATCATGCAGACTGCGTTCTTCAAGATCAGCAACATCATCCCGATCGAAGCCGCGGTCAAGGCGATCAAGGACGCGATCAAGACGTCGTACAGCAAGAAGGGCGAGAAGGTCGTCCAGTTGAACAACGCCGCCGTGGACGGCGCGATCGACCGGATGCACGAGGTGAAGGTGCCCGCCAAGGTCACCAGCAAGGTCAAGATGCCGCCGGCCGTGCCCGCCGAGGCTCCGGAATTCGTGCAGAGCGTCACCGCCGAGATGATGGCGATGCGCGGCGACTCGCTGCCGGTCAGCAAGATGCCGGTGGACGGACGCTTCCCCGTCGGCACGACGCAGTTCGAGAAACGCAACATCGCCGTGAACGTCCCGATCTGGCAGCCGGATCTGTGCCTTCAGTGCGGCATGTGCTCGTTCTCGTGCCCGCACGCCGCGATCCGGATCAAGGCCTACGACGCCAAGCAGCTCGCCGGCGCTCCCGCCGAGTTCAAGAGCATCGACGCCAAGGGCAAGGAATTCAAGGGCATGAAGTTCACCGTGCAGGTAGCCCCCGAGGATTGCACCGGTTGCGGCGCCTGCGTGATGGTTTGCCCCGGCGCCGAGCGTGGCGCCGACAAGCAGCCCACCGGCCGCAAGGCGATCAACATGGAGCTGCAGGAGCCGATTCGCGTCCGCGAGCGAGAGAACTACAAGTTCTTCCTGTCGATCCCGAACACCGATCCGTCGCTGTTCAAGGCCAACTCGGTCAAGGGCAGCCAGTTGATTCAACCGTTGTTCGAGTACTCCGGGGCCTGCGCCGGTTGCGGCGAGACGCCGTACGTGAAGCTGCTCTCGCAGTTGTTCGGCGACCACCTCTACATCGGCAACGCCACCGGCTGCTCGTCCATCTACGGCGGCAACCTGCCGACGACCCCGTACACGACGCGGCAAGACGGCCGCGGCCCGGCCTGGTGCAACAGTCTGTTCGAGGACAACGCCGAGTTCGCGTTGGGCATGAGACTGACGGTCGACCAGTTCCGCGCGATGGCGTTGAACTCGCTGGAAAAGGCCGAGAAGTGCCTCGACAAGAATCTCGTCGCCGAGATTCGCGCCGCGGCGATGGCCGATGATCCTGAGCAGAACGCGATCGAGGCTCAGCGAGCCCGCGTCGCCCAGCTCAAGGAACAGTGCGGCAAGTGCGATTGCCCCGACTGTAAGCAGTTGCTCCCCGTGGCCGATTACCTGGTCCGCAAGAGCGTCTGGGCGGTCGGCGGCGACGGCTGGGCCTACGATATCGGTTACGGCGGTCTGGACCACGTCCTGGCCAGCGGCAAGAAGATCAACATTCTCGTGCTGGACACGGAAGTGTACTCCAACACCGGCGGCCAGATGTCCAAGTCGACGCCTCGCGCGGCGGTGGCGAAGTTCGCCGCCGCAGGCAAGCCCGCTCCGAAGAAGGACCTGGGCCTGCTGGCGATGACGTACGGCAACATCTACGTGGCCAAGGTGTCGATCGGCGCCAACGCGGGCCAGGCGGTCAAGGCCTTCTCGGAGGCCGAGGCCTATCCGGGTCCCTCGCTGATCATCGCCTACTCCCACTGCATCGCTCACGGCATCAACCTGACGAACGGCTACGAAGAGCAGAAAAAGGCCGTCGCCTGCGGTCACTGGCCGCTGTACAGGTTCGACCCGAGACTGACAGAGCAGGGCACGAGTCCGCTGCAGCTCGATTCGAAGCCGCCGACCATGACGTTCGAAGAGTACGCCTACGGCGAAGACCGGTACAAGGTGCTCAAGCAGACCAAGCCTGAGAAGGCCGCCGAACTCATGACGCTGGCCAATCAGGACGCGAAGTGCCGTTACGCGTTGATGGAGCAGCTTGCGAAGATCAAATGCGGCCAGGATTCGCAGGGAAATGGCGGCTCCTGTGCCCAGCCCTGAAAGGGAATGTTGAGGAGTTGACATGGTCGAGAGGGTGATGCGCAGTGTCGTTCTGACCGTGTTGACGGGTTTGATTCTCACCGGCTGTGGCCGGCAGGGCGTCAGGAATCCTTCACGGGGTTCCGGCCTGCCGGCCACAGGACCGGTTTCCGCGTCGACCCCGCGGTCGTTCATTCTGCCTTCCATCGAAGCCGTGGGCGGGCTGCCCGCCTGGCGGCAGACCACGAAACTCGATCTCGACGGGATCGTGGCTGCCTACAACTCCGACGGCGGCGTCTACCTCACCGAACATCAGTTCTCCGTCTACCCCTGGTCGGATTCGATCCAAGTGACGGCCAGCGAACCCCGCGTTCGCATGTCCTGGCAGGTGAGCTACGGACGATGCACCATCAAGGGGGACACCTCGCTGGACGCCTCGCCGCTGAACGGTTCGTATCACGAGTACGCCGACGCGGTTCTGGAGATCGTCACAGCCCCGGCCCGCCTGATGGACGACAACGTGTCCCTCACTCGCAAGCCCATCCCCATCCAGATCGCCGGCCAGTGGTATCAGCCGATCGAGGCCAGGTTCCAGCCCCGGGAAACCGTCTCCGATCAGAAGGGCGGCAAGAGAGTCACCGTCCATGAGCCATATTGGACGCAGGGCATCTACTTCCAGGATCAGGGCAGTTCCGTCGTCAACATGATCTGGCTGGCCAACCCCGGCGAGCAGAGATACCTCCTCGTGCGAGGCTATGATTACGCTCGCGCCGCCGGCACCGGGGTCCTTCTTCCCGCCAAAATCGAGATCTTCCGATCCGACCGTACAGCCCAGTTCGGCCCTCGCCTCGCCCTGATCGACTTCCGGCGGTAGAGCGTCCCAGGCTCGACAACGCTCCCGGTCCAGCAATCTTCGCTCCCAGCGTGCTTATCCCATTCCATGCCTCGTGGTTGCGTCACGCGGACGGGTGAACTATCATGACGTCCCTGACGTACGGTGCGTAGTCGTACGAGATCGGGCTTTCAACTGGCTGCGGCGTTCACCGGGTGGCGATGGGGTCTGTGCGGACTACAATCTGGATTCTCTTGTGCATTGTCCTCGTGGCCGTGCTGGTCGCATTCTTCGTGTTGCGCGGAGGGATCGGGCCGAAGTCCGCGGCGACAAAGGACGGTTCTGGCGAGAAGTCGCAACAAGTCGTGGAGGCTCCGCGGTTCGACGGCAGTTGGTCCATGTTCCACGGCGGCCAGGGCCTTCTGGGCCGGGCCCAGGGCACGTTGGCCGACTCGCTGACCCTGTTGTGGCGATTCAAGACGGAGGCGGAGGTCAAATCATCCCCTGCGATCGAAGCGGGACGCGTGTTCATTGGTTCTTCGGACAGCAACCTCTACACCCTCGATCTGCGTACGGGAGAGAAGCTCTGGTCCTATAAGGCCGAGGACGCCATCGAGTCGTCGCCGTGCGTGCTCGATGGACGCGTCTTCGTCGGCTCTTCGGACAATCGGCTCTACGCCCTCGATGCCCAGACGGGCGAGTTGAAATGGAAATACGAGACGGACGGTCAGATTCTGGGCTCGCCGAACTGGACCCGCTCGCCCGACGGGCAAAAGACCTGGATCATCGTGGGCAGCTACGACAATCGCGTGCATTGTGTCGACGCCGGCACAGGCCAGGTGGTCTGGACCTACGAGACCGGCAACTACATCAATGGCTCGCCCGCTGTGGACCAGGGCAAATGTGTCTTCGGCGGTTGTGACGCCCTGATTCACGTGGTCTCGCTGGCCGAGGGCTCCAAGATCGCCGAGATCGACGGCGGCTCCTACATCGCCGCGTCCGCCGCGTTCGTCGACGGCCAGGTCTACGTCGGCAATTATGAAAACGTCTTTCTGCGGGCCGACCTCAGCGAGGGCAAGATCCTCTGGCAGTACACGCAGGGCGAAGCCCCGTTCTTCTCCTCGCCGGCGGTGGGGGATCAATTCGTGGTCTTCGGAGGCCGCGACGAGCATGTCCACTGCGTTCGACGCGATGACGGCCAGCGGGTCTGGACCTTCAAGACGCTGGGCGAAGTGAACAGCTCGCCCGTGATCTGCGGGGACAAGGTCGTCGTGGGCGGCGACGACGGCCGGCTCTACCTGCTCCGTCTGGCCGACGGCGCGCAGCTCTGGTCCTACGAAATCGGCCAGCCGGTGACCTCGTCGCCTGCCGTGGCGGGGGGGCTGGTCGTGGTCGGCAGCGACGACGGCTATGTCTATGCGTTCGGCCCCAAACAGCCGGATGGAGCGAAAACTCCATGAGAATCATCCAGATTTGTCCGGGTTCGGGCGACAACTTCTATTGCGAGAACTGCCTGCGCGATGCGGCCCTGGTCAAAGCCGTCCGCAAGCTTGGGCACGATGTCCTGATGGTCCCGCTGTATCTGCCTCTGCAGGCCGACAAGGTCGAGCAGGTGAGCAACGCCCCTATCTTCTTCGGCGGCGTCAACGTCTATCTCCAGCAGAAGCTCTCGCTCTTCCGGAAGACGCCGCGATGGATCGATCGCTGGTTCGACTCCCGCGGCCTGCTCGAGTGGGCCGGCCGCAAGGCGGGGATGACCAACGCCCGCGACCTGGGCGAGACGACGATCTCCATGCTGCAGGGCGAGGATGGCCGGCAGGTCAAAGAACTCGACCGGTTCGTCGACTGGCTCGTGACGGAGCAGCAGAAGCCCGACGTGGTGTGTCTGTCCAACGTGCTGCTGGTCGGCCTGGCCCGGCGGATCAAGCAGAGGCTCGGCGTCCCCGTCGTGTGCCTCCTGCAGGATGAAGACGGATTCCTCGACGGCCTGAGTTCGCCGTACGCGGAACAGGCGTGGGCTGTGGTCCACGAACGAGTGCGTGACATCGACGCGTTCCTGGCGGTCAGCAAATACTACGCCGATACGATGACGACGCGGCTCAAAGTGGAGAGCGGCAGAGTTCATGTCGTTCGCATGGGCGTCGAACTCGACGCGTACAAGCCGCATGACAGCGGGCCCGCCGTGCCGACGATCGGATTTCTTTCGCGAATGTGCCCCGAGCGAGGGTTGGAGACGCTGATCGACGCCTTCATCTCTCTGAAGAGGAACGCGAGCCTGCGTTCCGCGAAGCTCCGTGTGTCAGGCGGCAGGAGCGGGGCGGATGAACCTTTCATCGGACGACTGCAAAGCAAGCTCAAGGCCGCGGGCGTTCTCGACGACGTCGAGTTTCTCCATGCCTTCGACCGCGATGCGAAACTGGAGTTTCTGAGGAGCCTTTCCGTACTGTCGGTGCCCGAGCCGCAACCTGTGGCGTATGGACTGTACGTGCTGGAGGCCCTGGCGATGGGTGTGCCGATCGTGGAGCCGGCGA